>CACYHD010000004.1 GCA_902774125.1 uncultured Lachnospiraceae bacterium | reverse complement strand
ATAGAATCAATTCATTTCTACTATATAGAAGAAAATCAGTTGCACTTACGTGCGATTAGATCTACGGTACTCACTTAGTTGTGTCCTTGCTCACGGTATCAGACATTCTCTCTATTAATAATAGTTCTAATGTTTATACCGAAACAAATCATTCAACCTGTGATGTTTAGTAGTCTTTCCTAAACTTATTTAGGCTTCTTAGCACCATACTTTGAACGTGCCTGACGTCTGTCTGCAACACCAGCTGTATCTAGTGTACCTCTAATGATGTGATATCTTGTACCTGGAAGGTCCTTTACTCTACCACCTCTGATCATAACAACGCTGTGCTCCTGTAGGTTGTGTCCCTCACCTGGAATGTAGCTTGTTACTTCGATACCATTAGATAGACGAACTCTGGCGATTTTTCTAAGAGCTGAGTTAGGCTTCTTAGGTGTCGCTGTCTTAACTGCTGTACAAACACCACGCTTCTGAGGTGAAGCTGTATCTGTCATTCTCTTGTTTAGAGAGTTGTAACTCTTTAGAAGAGCTGGAGCAGTAGACTTCTTTACAGATGACTTACGTCCTTTTCTTACTAATTGGTTAAATGTAGGCATATCATTTCTCCTTTCATTAGAACTATGTTTAAAGCTTATTAATTAGTGTTTCATAAAGGCGCACTAATCCCAATAAACACGCCATATTATTATAGTTAATCCAAAAATAATTGTCAACCCATAAAATGAGCAAAAACAGCATGCAAAAACAGCAGGCAAAAACAACAGACAAAAACAGCATGCAAAAACAACATGCCAATATTAGATATGTTTTTGTCCACACAAAAACACAGTGGATTAACCACTGTGCTTTTGATTATAAGTATATAATGATTATTCTGTCTCAGTAGTATCTGCGTCAATTGCTTCAATTACTTCGATTTCTTCTTCGACAGCTTCCTCAATTGTAACTTCTTCTGATACTTCAGCTAGTTCAGTATCTACAGCTTCTACTGCTGCTTCAACGTTTTCTGTGTTCTCAGCTGTCTCATCTTCAACGATGTAGTCGCTGTCAAGTTTTACCTTGTTGTAAACCTTCATACCTGTACCAGCAGGAATTAGCTTACCAAGAAGAACGTTTTCTTTGATACCTGTTAGGTTATCAACCTTACCCTTAACAGCAGCATCTGTTAGGTTACGTGTTGTCTCCTGGAATGATGCAGCTGACAAGAATGAATCAGTAGCGATAGATGCCTTTGTAATACCAAGAAGCAATCTTGTACCTGTAGCAGGTGTTTTGCCCTCTGCTTCAAGCTTTTCGTTGATCTCGTTGAACTCGATAACTTCCATTGTTGTTCCTGGTACTAGATCAGAATCACCTGGAGTGTCTACTGTAATCTTTCTTAACATCTGACGAATGATGATTTCTAGATGCTTATCATTGATACCTACGTCCTGTGCCTTATATACACGGATTACTTCTGATAGTACATAATCTTGAACGGCATCAACACCTAGGATATCAAGAATATCGTGAGGGTTAACGTTACCGTTTGTTAGCTTCTCACCAGCCTCAACCTGAATGTTGTCTGACTGAGCCTGTAGCTTAGATACTAATGTACTTCCGTAAGGAATCTGGTAAACTCTTACATCATCTTCCTCTTCGTTTCTAACTGTAACTTCGTAAGTCTTTTCGGCAATTTCTCTAACCTTGGCTGTTCCTGAAATCTCAGTAACGATAGAAACACCCTTAGGCTTTCTTGCTTCGAAAAGCTCCTGTACTCTAGGAAGACCCTGAGTGATATCATCACCGGCCACACCACCAGTATGGAAAGTTCTCATTGTAAGCTGTGTACCAGGCTCACCGATTGACTGAGCTGCGATAATACCAACAGCCTCACCAACCTGAACTGTCTTACCTGTAGCAAGGTTAGTACCGTAACACTTAGCACAGATACCTGTCTTAGACTTACATGTTAGTACTGTTCTAATCTTAACTGATGTGAAACCAGCGTTAACAATCTTTTTGGCTCTCTCTGGATAAATTACGTGGTTAGCCTTAACAATCATATTGCCATCTTTGTCATAAAGTGACTCAACTGAAGTTCTACCAGTAATTCTGCTCTCTAGGTTTTCGATAACCTTTCCTTCATCGTTCTTAAGTTCTGTAACTTCGATGAATGGAATTTCTTTACCTACTGAACAATCTGTCTCTCTAACAATTAGACTCTGAGCTACGTCTACAAGTCTTCTTGTCAAGTAACCTGAATCGGCTGTTCTTAGGGCTGTATCAGAAAGACCCTTTCTAGCACCGTGAGAAGAAATGAAGTACTCTAGTACGTCTAGACCTTCACGGAAACTTGACTTGACTGGGAGCTCGATAGACTGACCAGTTGTATCGGCCATAAGACCACGCATACCAGCTAGCTGCTTGATCTGATCGTCAGAACCACGGGCACCAGACTTCCACATGATTCGGATATTATTAAATCTATCCAAACCTTCAAGCAATGCTTTCTTTAGGTTATCATCAGTGCTGTTCCAAATATCGATAACAGCCTTATATCTTTCCTCATCTGTCATGAAACCACGTTCATACTGTTCCTGAGCCTTGTTAACTAGCGCATCTGCATGAGCAATCATTTCCTTCTTGCTAGCAGGGATAGTCATATCAGCTACTGATACAGTAAGAGCAGCGATTGTAGAATACTTGTATCCAAGAGATTTAATAGCATCAAGTACTTCTGCTGCCTTTGTAGCACCATACTTCTCGATGATTTTTTTGATCATTGGAGCAAGTGGTTTCTTCTCTAGACGAGTGTTGATCTCGTACTGTAGATAATCTTCGTCAGTATTTCTTTCAATAAGACCTAGATCCTGAGGAATAGCCTCGTTGAAAATAATTCTACCAACTGTAGTGTTAACAACACCTGAAACTTCCTTGCCTTCTGGAGTAGTAACAGTTCTCTTAACGTTGATATGTTCATGTAATGTGATTTTTTTGTTGTTGTAAGCCAAGATAGCCTGGTTAGGACTTGAGAATGAGCGTCCAAAAACATTGATTGGCTGACAAATAATTATCTGCTCAACTTCAACGCCATCACGAAGGTGAGTATGGTTGAACTTGATGTAATCATCGGTCTTAAGAACACCCTTATCTAAGTCTGCTCTAACCTCATCTGCACTAGAGTAAACCTTAGCGTCTGGAGCTACGTTAGCTTCTTTGTCTGTACCAGTATAGTCAACTGGCTTGGACATTGTTAGATAGTAAATACCAAGAACCATATCCTGTGAAGGAACAGCTACTGGGTTACCATCTGATGGTTTGAGCAAGTTGTTAGGAGAAAGTAGTAAGAATCTACATTCTGCCTGTGCTTCTTCAGTCAAAGGAACGTGAACAGCCATCTGGTCACCGTCGAAATCGGCGTTGAAGGCCGCACATACTAGTGGGTGAAGCTTGATAGCTTTACCTTCTACTAGAATTGGCTCGAATGCCTGAATACCTAGTCTATGAAGAGTAGGCGCACGGT
This sequence comes from uncultured Lachnospiraceae bacterium, assembly GCA_902774125.1. Classification (GTDB taxonomy): domain Bacteria; phylum Bacillota; class Clostridia; order Lachnospirales; family Lachnospiraceae; genus Eubacterium_G. The sequence goes on along the minus strand of CACYHD010000004.1, from coordinate 52,321 downwards.
TTAGCATAACTGGGTGTTCTTTGATAACATCCTCAAGAATATCCCAGATTTTTTCGTTACTTCTTCTCTCAACTGTCTTTCTAGCGTTCTTCTCGTTAGGAGCTTCACCTAGCTCTACAAGTTCTCTCTCAACGAAAGGCTTGAATAGCTCGATAGCCATCTCCTTAGGAAGACCACACTGATAAATCTTTAATTCTGGTCCTACTACGATAACTGAACGTCCTGAGTAGTCAACACGCTTACCAAGAAGGTTCTGACGGAAACGTCCCTGCTTACCTTTTAGTAGTTCAGATAATGACTTAAGCTGTCTGTTACCTGCACCAGTAACAGCTCTGTTTCTTCTACCATTGTCGAATAGTGAATCAACAGCTTCCTGAAGCATTCTCTTCTCTGATCTTAGGATCATACCTGGAGCTCTCTGCTCTAGTAATTTCTTAAGACGGTTATTTCTGTTAATAACTCTTCTATATAGATCGTTCAAGTCAGATGTAGCAAATCTACCACCGTCCAACTGAACCATAGGTCTTAGATCTGGAGGAATTACTGGAATAACATCAAGAATCATCCACTCTGGCTTGTTTCCTGAATGTCTGAATGCCTCAAATACTTCTAGTCTCTTGAGAAGCTTAGCTTTCTTCTGTCCTGTTGCTGTCTCAACTTCTTCTCTAATCTTGTTAGCCTCGTAGTCAACATCAACTTCTTCAAGAAGCTTTTTGATTGCCTCTGCACCCATCTCAGCAACGAATGCATCGCCAAACTCTTCTCTAGCATCCTGGTACTCTCTTGCAGATAGAACCTGCTTGTACTCTAGTGGAGTATCGCCTGGCTCTAGGACAATGTACTTAGCATAGTAAAGTACTCTGTCTAAGTCCTTCTGTCCGATATCTAGTATAAAACCGATTCTGCAAGGTGTTCCCTTGAAGTACCAAATATGTGATACAGGTGAAGCAAGTTCAATGCTACCCATACGTTCTCTACGAACGATAGCTTTTGTTACTTCAACTCCACAACGGTCACAAATAGTACCCTTATATCTTACTTTTTTGTATTTACCACAGTGGCACTCCCAGTCCTTAGAAGGTCCAAAAATCTTTTCGCAGAAAAGACCGTCCTTCTCAGGCTTAAGAGTTCTGTAGTTAATTGTTTCAGCCTTTGTTACTTCGCCTTTTGACCAGCTTCTAATTGTTTCAGGAGAAGCAAGACTGATTTGTACTTTATCAAATGTTATTTCTTCATTATTCTTAATATCTGCCATTGTTCTTCTCCTTTCTTACTGTTCATTCAACTTAGCTTCTGCGTCTTCGATTGAGTAGCCAGCGTTTTCAAACTCCTGAGCGTCCTCTTTCTTACCGTAGTTGCTTGAGTTATTGTAAACTGCGTTGTAACTTGTTTTTTCGTAATCCTGGTTTTCTTTAAGCTTGATTTCGTTGTTATCAGCATCCAAAACCTTGAAGTCTAGCGCAAGAGCCTGTAGCTCCTTGATAAGTACCTTGAATGATTCAGGGATACCAGGAGTAGGTAGGTTCTCACCTCTAATAATAGCTTCGTATGTTTTTACACGTCCTACAACGTCGTCAGACTTAACTGTTAGGATTTCCTGAAGAGTATATGATGCACCGTAAGCTTCTAGTGCCCATACCTCCATCTCACCAAATCTCTGTCCACCGAACTGTGCCTTACCACCAAGTGGCTGCTGTGTAACAACTGAGTAAGGACCAGTTGAACGAGCGTGGATCTTGTCTTCAACCAAGTGGTGAAGTTTGAGGTAATGCATGAATCCGATTGTAACTGGATTGTCAAAGTACTCACCAGTTCTACCATCACGAAGTCTTACCTTACCGTCTCTTCTGATTTCAACACCCTTCCAATTATCTCTGTTATCAAGATTGTTTTCTAGATGTTCCATAACCTCTGGTAGAAGGTCTTTCTTATATTTGGCCTTGAACTCCTTGAAGTCCATGTTAGCGTAATCATTAGCTAGCTCTAATGTGTCCATGATATCTTTCTCATCAGCGCCGTCAAAAACAGGAGTAGAAATGTTAAAGCCTAATACCTTAGCAGCAAGACTTAAGTGAATCTCCAATACCTGTCCAATGTTCATACGTGAAGGTACGCCTAGAGGGTTAAGTACGATATCAAGTGGACGTCCGTTAGGTAGGAATGGCATATCTTCAACAGGAAGTACTCTTGAAACTACACCCTTGTTACCGTGACGACCGGCCATCTTATCACCTACAGAGATTTTTCTCTTCTGAGCGACAAAAACACGAACTGCTTCATTAACACCTGCTGGAAGTTCATCGCCGTTTTCTCTCTTAAGTACTCTTGTGTTAACAACAATACCTGACTGACCGTGAGGAAGTTTTAGTGAAGTATCTCTTACTTCTCTAGCCTTCTCACCAAAGATAGCTCTTACCAGTCTTTCTTCTGGAGTAAGTTCTGTTTCACCCTTAGGTGTAACCTTACCTACTAGAATATCTCCGGCTCTAACTTCAGCACCGATTCTGATGATACCATCCTCGTCTAAGTTCTTACGAGCGTCATCACTTACACCAGCTACATCGTTAGTGATTTCTTCTGGTCCAAGCTTAGTATCTCTTGCTTCAGAATCAAATTTTTCAATATGGATTGATGTATATACATCATCTCTTAATAGTCTTTCACTTAGAAGAACCGCATCCTCGTAGTTATAACCTTCCCAAGTCATGAAACCGATAAGTGGGTTCTTACCAAGAGCGATTTCGCCGTTTGATGTTGATGAACCGTCAGCGATTACATCACCAGCTTCAACGTGGTCACCCTTGAATACGATTGGTCTCTGGTTATAGCAGTTAGACTGGTTACTTCTTACGAACTTATGAACTTTGTACTTCTGTTCTTCTTTGTTGTCATCGTTTTTGATTACGATTTCTTCTGAAGAGCATCTTAGTACTGTTCCCGGATGTTCTGCAACTACACATACACCTGAGTCAACAGCTGCCTGAGCTTCCATACCTGTACCGATAACTGGCGCTTCAGTTGTCATCAAAGGAACTGCCTGACGCTGCATGTTAGATCCCATTAGCGCACGGTTAGCATCGTCGTTCTGTAAGAATGGAATCATAGCTGTAGCTACTGAGAATACCATCTTAGGAGATACGTCCATAAGATCAATCTTTCTCTTTGAGTATCTAGAAATTTCATCTCTGAAACGTCCTGATACCTTGTTATTTACGAAATATCCCTTTTCATCCAAAGGCTCGTTAGCCTGTGCTACGATGAAATCATCTTCCTCGTCAGCTGTGTAATAAACAACTTCGTCTGTTACTCTTGGATTTTCAGGATCTTTTTTGTCTACTACTCTATATGGAGCCTCGATAAAACCATACTCATTAAGTCTTGCATAAGAAGCAAATGAGTTAATAAGACCGATGTTAGGTCCTTCAGGTGTCTCAATAGGACACATTCTTCCATAGTGAGTATAGTGAACGTCTCGAACCTCGAATCCGGCTCTATCTCTTGATAGACCACCTGGACCTAGGGCTGATAGACGTCTGATATGTGTCAACTCGCCTAGTGGGTTGTTCTGATCCATGAACTGTGACAACTGTGAACTTCCGAAGAACTCCTTAACTGCCGCAGTTATAGGTTTAATATTTACTAATGTCTGTGGAGAAATGGAATCTAAATCCTGGTTGTTCATTCTGTCTCTAACAACCTTGTCCATTCTTGTAAAACCAATGCGGTACTGATTCTGTAGCAACTCACCTACTGAACGGATACGTCTGTTTCCTAAGTGGTCGATATCATCAGTAGCACCTAGTCCCTTTTCTAAATTCAAGCAATAGTTGATTGATGCATAAATATCTCTCTCAGTAATGTGCTTAGGAATAAGTCTAGCAACATTCTTTTTGATTGCTTCTTTAAGATCTTCCTTCTTAGTGAATTCATCAAGAAGTTCTTTTAGTACTGGGTAATAAACGTCCTCGTTGATACCTAGCTCTTCGCAATCGAACTTAACGTATTTAGAGATATCTACTGTCAAGTTAGACAATACTTTTGCTACGCTCTTGATTTCCTTAGTTGGATCAACCTTATCCTTCATAGATACTTCTACGAATACGTGATCAACAGCTGCATCCTGTAATGCCTTAGCTGACTCTCTATCAAGTACTGTTCCTGCTGTTGCAAGAATCTCGCCTGTGTTAACATCAACTACATCCTCTGCAAGAGTTCTACCATCTAATAGGTACTTGAATGATAGCTTCTTGTTGAACTTGTAACGTCCAACTCTTGCAAGGTCATAACGGTTAGCATCAAAGAACATGTTTCTAACCTGAGTCTGAGCGCTCTCAATCTGGAAAGGCTCGCCTGGACGAATCTTGTTATACAATGCTTTTAGACCGCTCTCGTAATCATCAGAGTCATCCTTCTCAAGTGTTGCCATAATCTTAGGTTCTTCACCAAACATTTCAATAATGTCATCGTTAGTATGAAGACCTAATGTTCTAATAAATGTTGTAATAGGCACCTGTCTAGCTCTATCTACACGTACCTTAAATACATCGTTAGAATCTGTATCAAACTCCAACCATGCACCACGAGTAGGGATAATCTGTGATGAGAATAATTCCTTACCCATCTTATCCTTATCAACGCTAAAGTAGATACCAGGTGAACGTACTAACTGACTTACGATTACACGCTCGGCACCGTTAACAACGAAAGTACCGTTCTTAGTCATAAGTGGTAGGTCACCCATAAAGATTTCCTGCTCAGTAATCTCGCCTGTCTCTCTGTTGAACAATCTTACCTTTACCTTCAAAGGTGCAGAATAAGTCTCGTCTCTGTTACGGCATTCTTCAATGCTGTACTTCTTCTCATCTTCGCAAATCTCGAAGCTTACGAATTCAAGACTTAGTGTTCCATCGTGATTCTCGATAGGGGATACTGATTCCAAAACTTCCTGCAAGCCCTTTGTACGGAACCATTCATATGAATCCGTCTGAACTGCAATAAGATTAGGAATGTCGAGCACATCCTTCTGTCTGGAATAGCTCATTCTTGTGCCTTTTCCTGCTTTCACAGGATGAATTCTGTTTTTCTCCATTGACATCTCTCTCCTTACATTAATAAAACAAAGTTTTTGAGTTAAAAACTTAATTTTCTTAACATTTCGGCTGTTTTTTGAGGAAAATCGCCTATTTTGGCGCACAAAAAACATAGCGCAAAAATGCAGTATTTAGTCTACCACATTTGCCGGTTTGCTGTCAATTGTTTTTTTGGGCGGGGTGCTGTTACGTTGCGTATGTATTCTTGTATTGTTGTTTTGCATACGTAATGGCGACTTGGCCTTTACGTATGCATTCATGCTTTATGGCTTTGCATACGTATTGGCGTCTTGGCCTCTACGTATGCATTCAAGTTTTTTGGCTTTGCATACGTAATGGCTTCTTGGCCTCTACGTATGCATTCATGCTTTTTGGCTTTGCATACGTAATGGCATCTTGGCCCCTACGTATGCATTCATGCTTTTTTTAGATACGTAGTGATTTCATGTCTTCTACGTATGCATTCTTGATTTTTGGTTTTACATACGTAGTGATTTCATGTCTTCTACGTATGTATTCTTGATTTTTGGTTTTACATACGTAGTGATTTCATGTCTTCTACGTATGTATTCTTGCTTTTTGGTTTTACATACGTAATGATTTCGTTTCTTCTACGTATGTATTCTTGTTTTTTTGTTTTACATACGTAATGGTTTCATATCTTCTACGTATGTATTCTTGATTTTTTGTTTTACATACGTAATAGTTTCGTTTCTTCTACGTATGTATTCTTGACTTCTTGTTTTTGATACGTAGGCTCATGCATGCACCGCGTATAAAGTTGTAATTCAAACCATAGCGATTCAATTCAATCCAGTGCATTATTGCACAAAAAAAGATGCGGCATAAACCGCATCTTTTTTGTAAAAAAGTGAAGTACAATTATTTAAGAGTAACTGTAGCACCAACTTCTTCGATCTGCTTCTTAAGAGCTTCAGCCTCTTCCTTAGAAGCACCCTCTTTGATGATTGCTGGAGCGCCATCAACTTTTTCTTTAGCTTCCTTAAGACCAAGACCTGTAGCATCCTTAACAGCCTTGATAACCTTAACCTTCTGGTCACCGATTTCTGTTAGCTCTACATCCCACTCGTCTTTTTCTTCTGCTGCGTCAGCACCACCTGCTGGTCCAGCCATAACAACGCCTGCTGCTGCAGATACGCCAAACTCTTCTTCACATGCTTTTACAAGGTCATTAAGTTCCATTACTGATAAACCTTTTATTACCTCAATGATTTCTTCAATAGTCATTTTTAATTCCTCCATTAAAATTTGTTTTTTTGTTAATTCAGCATTAAAGCTAGTGCTTATTTTGCTGTGTGTCAGCATCAAAGCTTGTGCTCATTTTGCTGTATGTCAGCATCAAAGCTTGTGCTTATTTTGCTGTGTGTCAGCATTAAAGCTTATGCTTCTTCTGCTGGTGCCTCAGCCTCTTCAGCTGGAGCTTCTTCTGTAGTAGCTTCCTCTGCAGCTGCCTCTTCTGTCTTAGCTTCCTCTACTGGAGCCTCCTCAGCTTTAGCTTCCTCCGCTGGAGCTTCTTCTGTTTCTTCTTTTTCTGCTACTTCGCCGCCGTTTTCAGCAATCTGCTTAATAACACGAGCAAAGTTTGCCATTGGTGACTGCAATGATCCAAGTAACTTTGATAGAAGTTCTTCTCTTGATGGAATGCTTGCAATAGTACCAATTCCTGCTGCATCATAGTATGTACCTTCAACTACACCAGCTTTGATTTCTAATGCTTCAGCTTTCTTAGCGAACTTAGAAAGAATTCTAGCTGCTGCTGTTGCATCGTCTTTGCAAACTGCGATAGCTGTAGGACCTGCTAGATGTTGAGCTAAATCTTCAAACTCAGTATCTTTGATAGCAAAGTTAATCATGCTGTTTTTGTATACTCTGTAAACAACACCAGCTTCTCTTAACTGACGACGAAGATCTGTATCTTCGGCAACAGTAAGACCACGGTAGTCAGCAAGTACAACTGTAGCAGCATCTGTGATTAATTCTTTGATCTCGTCGATAACAGGTTGCTTTAACTCTACTTTTGCCATATTTTTGCCTCCTTTATAAATTTGTTTTGCCATACTGGCGTCCACCTCGCGGTGATTGTTTTGCCATACTGGCGTTCACCTCGCGGTGATTGGTTTAACCTATGCGTGAGGCATTAAACTATATAAGTAAAAAACCTCTCTATCCAAAGACAGAGAGGTAGTAAAATCTTATGTTTAACTAATTCCTCGGTAGGCACTATGTTTACGCCTTGCGGCACCTACTGTCTTCGGCATTGGTAAAAACCACTTTGTGCATAATAGCACAGTATTGATTTATTGTCAACTAATAGTCGGTATTAATATTCAAAAATCAAATATCAACTTTCTGAAATAACAGTCGTGTTTAATAATCAAATATCAACTTTCTGAAATAACAGTCGTATTTAATAATTGAATATTAGGTTGGCTGATATTATTCAGCGTCGCCAGCCTTAGCTGGGTTAACCTTTACACCAGGACCCATAGTTGATGTCAATGTGATTGACTTAAGGTAAGCACCCTTAAGTGATGCTGGCTTAGCCTTGATGATTGCATCCATAAGTGTGTTGTAGTTTTCTACAAGCTTGTCTGCATCAAATGAAGCCTTACCAACTGGAACGTGAATGATGTTAGACTTATCTAGTCTGTACTCAATCTTACCAGCCTTTACATCGTTAACGGCCTGTGTTACGTCCATAGTAACTGTACCAGCCTTAGGGTTTGGCATCAATCCCTTAGGACCGAATACTCTACCTAATCTACCAACAACACCCATCATATCAGGTGTAGCGATAACTACGTCATAATCGAACCAGTTTTCGTTTGTAATCTTAGTAACAAGCTCTTCAGCACCAACGAAATCTGCGCCAGCTGCTGTAGCTTCGTCAGCCTTAGGACCCTTAGCGAATACTAAAACCTTAACGTCCTTACCAGTACCGTTAGGTAGTACTACAGCACCACGGATCTGCTGCTCTGCGTGACGTCCGTCACAACCAGTTCTAATGTGACACTCTATTGTTTCATCAAATTTAGCCTTAGCTGAATCTTTAACTAATTTTACAGCTTCTTCTACATCATACTGTACAGCTCTATCAATTGTCTTAGCTGCATCTGTATATTTTTTTCCTCTCTTCATAAAAACCTCCTAGTGGTAATAACGGTTCTGCCTCCCACTTTTTTTATTTTTTATTAGTCTTCTACTTTGATACCCATTGATCTTGCTGTACCAGCAATCATACTAATGGCTGTATCGATGTTAGCAGCGTTAAGATCTTTCATCTTTGTTTCTGCTATCTGCTGTAAATCAGCTCTCTTTACTGTTGCAACTGTCTCTGTTAAAGAGTTACCTGCACCCTTCTGAATGTTAGCAGCCTTCTTTAGTAATACTGCTGCAGGTGGAGTCTTTGTAACAAAACTAAAACTCTTATCCTGGTATACAGTGATAACTACAGGAATGATCATTCCTGGCTGATCCTGTGTTCTAGCATTGAAGTCCTTAGTGAACTGTGCGATGTTAAGACCGTACTGTCCCAATGCTGGACCTACAGGTGGTGCTGGTGTTGCCTTACCAGCTTCGATCTGTAATTTAATATAACCTTCTACTTTCTTTGCCATGATTCGGCACCTCCTAATAAATGTGGTATTAACGGGGACCCCTCCCACTGCCATACTATTAACATTGCTATAAGCATGTATGACATTCTTCTATAAGCAAAAATGCTTTTAACATAGCTGTCAATGACAGTTGCCTTTGCGCGGAGCAAAAAGCAGTCTATGTTATTAATAATGTTACTATATGTTTAATTACATCTTTTTGACTTCTGCAAAACTCAATTCTACAGGAGTCTCTCTACCAAACATATCTACGTTGATTGTAACAGTCTGTCTGCTGTCGTCGATACGTTTTACGACACCTGAAGTTCCCTGCCATACGCCAGCGATAACTGAAACCATATCGCCCTCATCGTACTCTGCAGAAATTCTAGGCTGACCTTCGCCCATCATTACGCCCATGTTAGCCATTTCCTCATCTGTCAATGGAACAGGGTTTGTTGGGTCAGGACCTACGAAACCTGTAACACCGCGAGTGTTACGAACGATATACCAATTGTCCTTGTTCATGATCATATTAATAAGAACATATCCTGGAAGAAGTTTTTTGTTGATTTCTTTTCTTTTTCCATTCTTGATTTCAATAACTGTCTGTGTAGGAACTGATACTTCTAGTATTTCGTCTTGAATCTCTCTGTTTTTTGCAGTTCGTTCAATATCGTTTTTTACTTTATCTTCATACCCTGAATAAGTATGAACAACATACCATTTCGCCTCTGCCATAATATCACTCCTTTTACAATATTAACAACTATTATTTAGTCAAAATTATACCTAATCCACCCTGAACTATACGGTCAATAATAGTTATAAGTATTGCAACAATAAGAGTTACAACCAAGACGATAACTGTCTGTTTAATAACTGTTTTTTTGTTAAGCCAAATAATCTTGTTGAATTCCGCTTTAAGAGCATTCCACCAACGGCTTAAACGGCCTTCTTTCTTTGCTGTTTCCATAATAAAACCTCCGTAAAACTAATTATTTAGTTTCTTTGTGAATAGTATGCTTCTTGCAGAATTTGCAGTATTTCTTTGTCTCAACTCTATCTGGCTGAGTCTGCTTATTCTTTGTTGTGTTGTAGTTTCTCTGCTTGCACTCTGTGCACTCTAGTGTAATCTTTGTTCTCATGGGTTTACCTCCATTTATTCTAAAAGTTCCTTGTTTACACCACGATAAATTGTAGCATAAAAAAAAGACCTCTTGTGTCTGCCTTATTAATATAACAGAAGGTCTTTGTTTAGTCAATAAAAAAATATATTTTTTATCTAGTTGGCCTAGAACATGCCAAAAATCTATGTGAAGTATATTAGAATTTAAAATAGTCGTATTTACAGAATTTATAGTTATGCCAAATCGTGATATGACAAAATACGACAAGCAACTTGTGAGAGTTTATAGAAATAAACTTTACTATAACGCAAGCAAGGATAGGTATATAAGCACAAATGAAGAGAGTGGGTAATTTGGATATGTTTAATAACAAAAAAAAAGAACCCCAGTAATAACCAGGGTTCAAAGTTTTTTATAATCAAGCCGAAAGGCTTGCTAGCCAAGTAGTGCTTCAATCTTGTGTAGCCATTCGCTACGTTCTTTTGTTTTGTTCGCTAGGTCGTTATTAACGAACTCCTTAAAGAGTTCACGCACTTTAGTTTCACCAAGTGTTGAAATCGCCTCGTTCAACCAACCATTATTTTTAAACTCATTAAACAACTCATCCGCATCTCTATCTTTGTACTGACTTGCAAAATCAGGCAAGAGCATAGGCGCAAACAACTCAGCCGCTTCAGCTTTTTTTAACTGTGCGTCGTATTGTGTTTCACCTGTAAGATTTGTGTTTTTTATTTGCGAAGAGTTGTTTTTTAATTTTAAAGTTTTGTCTTTTGCTTTTCTTTTTTCTTTACTGTATAAACCACCGTAATCTGTGCTAACAAGTGTATTAGGGAAAGATTCTTTAAAAAAGGATGAAACTTCGTGATTTTTGTAAAAGAATGATGACATAGCACCATGAGTAACTCCCATATACTGCTCGTGATGTCCTTCACTACCTTTATAACCGCTATATAAATCTTTAGGCTCTACGAGGTCGTAATTTTCAGCAATATTTTCTCCAAAGTTATATAAGTCGTAAAATTTAGCACCATCGAAAAATCTATATTCAAAATACGCTGTCTTGATATCTAAGCCGTAATTTGCTTTTAATTCTTCATTGATATCATTTGGCCTTTCGTGTTCAAACTTCTTATCCAAGTCTTTTGCTCTTATTTTACTTCCTGAATTAAAGTATCTATCCCACCAAAGTGGACGTAAGCCCTCTTTCTTTCTTTCTTTATTTATATAATAAAGCAAGCCGAAATTAGGAAGAACTTTATTTTTATTTGCTTTGTAACTTTTTCTTTTAAGCGTTTTCGTTTTACTAACTGCAACTTTTTTATTCTTTTTATTTACAGCTTTTACATAATATTTGTAAGAATGTTTATCAATATTACTTCCCTTTACCTTCTTTTTGCCATATTTATAGCCTTCTATAACATCAACAAACCATCTCTTCTTTTTCATATTATCAGAATTGCCGTTACTATGAAACCAGCCATCTGAATATGAGTAAACAGCCTTCCATTTTTTACTAAACTTTTTATTTTTTTTATTTCCTACTTTTCTATAAATGATATATTTTGAAGCACCGCTAACCTTAGTCCACTCAATAAGATTGCCGGAAAATGAACTATTGGCTTTAAGTTTGAATTTCTTAGCATTAGTTGCTTCAAACTTACCCTTTCCGCTTGCAACCTCGAGATTAAAACCAACCATCAGCGTTACCATTACAAGGGCCAACACTAAGACAGTTATCCTTCTTGCAATATTCCTCAATCTCATTTTTTGCTCCCTTCTATAAATAAGAACAACATCAAACATTATAATTTATGATTTTCACTTACATATATTTGTGGCACAAAAACCAACCGCACATATATTCACCTAAAGTATAAAAAAAAAATATATATATATCAATCCCCTGCTGCGATGCACGCCCCGTACACCTTTTGCACTCCCGCTTTTTTTAGCATAAGGGCGCACTCGTCCAAGGTGGCGCCAGTTGTAAAAATGTCATCCACAAGCAAAACAGTTCTATACTTTCCGATAATGTTTTTGTTGATGGAAAAAGCTCCGCGCAAGTTTTCGATGCGCATTCGGCTGCTTAGTTCTTTCATAGGAAGCGTGTCTCTGTTGCGAATAAGCGCCTTGGCATCGAGCGGCTTGTTGAGTTCTCTTGCCAACGAAGCTGCCCAAACCTCAGCCTGATTGTAGCCGCGTTTTTTTAGTTTGGAACGTGACATGGGAACAGGAATCACCGCATCGATATTGTAGCGATCAAGCTGATGGCCATAGGCATCAAAAAACATTCGAGCGTAGCCTTCTGCGAAGCTCCTTGCGTTGCTGTATTTGAAATTGTAAATACTTAGTTGGGCTTGACCCTTGTACTCCACAAGGACATAGTTGCAGTCGAACTGCTTGGGCATAGACCGACAAGCCTGACAACGCCCAGCCTCTCCTCTTGCAAGCGGCTTGCCACATACAGCGCAGCCTCTATCTCCTATCAATTTAATAGTGCCTATACATTCCTGACAAACCCCTGGTCTTGCAACTGTCTGCTGGCAAACAGGGCACACACTAGGGTAGACAGAATTGAGCACTTTTCTTATTACATTATTTATATGGTTCATGAACAATTATTCAGTGTCACTCTCTCCTTGTTCTAACTGCCATTTGAGACCTGAGTATCGTTTCTTTTGATCCACATTGTCTATCATCTGCTGGAAAACCTCTTCCTTGCCAACGATGCACACACATTTCATGGCACGGGTTATTCCAGTATAAATTAGATTTCTCGTCATAAGCTGAGGGTAGCCGTTGAGCAGCGGAATCACGATAGCCGGGTACTCGCTACCTTGGGACTTGTGAATCGTTATAGCATACGCTAGCTCTAGTTCTAGAAGATCCTCATCCTCGTAAAAAACATAACGCTCATCGTCGAACAAAACTTCCATGCTTCGACCGTCCGGATTGATTTCTTGAACGATGCCGATATCGCCGTTAAAAACACCGGTGCCAAACTCCAGCACAACGCCGCTCTCACTTCGTATCTCCCACGTCTGGTCGTAATTGTTTTTGATCTGCATAACCTTGTCACCTTCTCTAAAAGTTATGCCGTTGTATGTCAGTTCTTTTTTGGAAGGTTTAGGTGGATTAATATATTTTTGCAAATCCACGTTGAGGCCTTCAACTCCAAGCAAACCTTTGCGCATCGGAGTGAGAACTTGAATGTCCAAAATATCTGCCCCAACATAGTTAGGAAGCTTGTTGAGAATCAAGCCAACTGTTGCGCTTCTAACTTCGTTGGTAGTATCTCGCTTGATGTACAAAAAGTCATTGTCGCTGTTGTCGAGAGGGAAATGCTCCCCCTTGTTAATCTTGTGGGCGTTAGAAACAATTCCACTTTTGCCCTCCTGTCTGTACACCTTGGTTAGATAAGTCACCTTGAACCGGTCGGACCCAATGATGTCCTTGAGTACATTGCCCGGACCAACACTGGCAAGCTGGTTGACATCGCCCACCAAAACAATTCGCGTACCAATGCTTATCGCTCTAAGCAATGCACAAATAAGAAATGTATCTACCATAGACATTTCGTCTACTATAATAACGTCTGCGTCAATTGGGTTTTCTTCATTGTGGGCAAAGGTGCTCTGATATTCTGTCTCAGTTTCATTGCCTACAACTTCTAACAATCTATGTATAGTCATTGCATCGCGACTTGTGGCTTCGCTCATTCGCTTAGCTGCTCTTCCAGTCGGTGCAGCAAGGGCCACCTTAAGTCCGTCGCTCTCAAACATTTGAATAATAGCGTTGATTGTAGTTGTTTTTCCTGTACCCGGTCCGCCGGTAATAACCGAAACGCCGTTAGTCTGTGTTGCCATAATCGCTTGTTTTTGCAAATCATTGAGTTCGATGTCTGACATATGCTCGATAGTCTCAAGCTTAATCTGGAGCATGTACTCATCCTCGTCAGAATGTATATTGAGCGCTTGCAACTTCTCTGCAATCATAACCTCCGTATTGTAGTACATATTGCCAAAAACAGCTTCAATCCCATCGATAGAACATACGACTATTTTTTTGTCGTCAATAAGCTCGCGGTAGCAATCATCCAGCGCATCCATATCGTACTCGCCACTTGCATCCACGTACTGATCGCGCAGGCCCAGCAAGTTGACAGTGCTCGCCACCATATCCTTCTTAGGCAAAAACGTATGACCATTTCCCGCCGCAAGTGTTAGGGCATAGCACATTCCGCTTTTGATTCTAATCGATGCGTTAACGGACACCCCTGCTTTTCGAGCAATATCATCAACTATATTAAAGCCAATTCCCGGCACATCGTCAGCCAGACGGTACGGGTTGGTCTTCAACACATCATAAACTGCCATTCCGTATATGTCATAAATCTTCGTAGCCATTGACGGACTGATTCCATAGCCCTGCAAAAAAATCATGACATCGCGTATGTTGTGAAGCTCTTCCATCTGATTGCATATGTCCATAGCCTTGCGCATTGATATGCCTCTAACTTCTGCCAAGCGCTCAGGCTCCTCCTCGATAATGCGGAAAGTATCCTCGCCAAACTGGTCAACAATTCTGAGAGCCAGAGCAGGTCCAATTCCCTTCACCGCTCCAGAGCCCAAAAACTTTCTAGCAGATTGTTCATCCGTTGCGACTTTAATATTATAAGAAGAAACTTTGATTTGGTCGCCGTACATAGGATGTATTGTTTTTTCGCCTACAACCTCAACAAACTCGCCAACACTTATGTACCCAAAAATCCCCACACATGTGTGGAGCTTTTGGTCTACTAATAGACTGAGTATTGTATATCCGTTGGTTTCGTTGCGGAATGTTATATTATCCACATAGCCTGTTAAAGTTATCATTAATACCTCGCGTTTAATACTATCTAATTTGTACTATCTAATAGAAAATGAAGTGTCACGATAGACACTTCATTTTTATATCATTGTCCCCTTACTAGTTTAATTTTTGCTTAGCTAACTCATCTAAGAAATCTAGGTACTCGCCTGTACCGATGGCAACAGCTGTCATAGGGTCCTCAGCTGTCATTGTGTTAATGCCTGTCTTAGATTCGATAAGCTCGTCCATACCGTGTAACAAACATCCGCCACCTGTAAGAACAATTCCTCTTGCAGCAATATCTGCAGCAAGCTCCGGTGGTGTTTCCGTAAGCACCTTGTGTATTTCTTCTACAATGCTGTCAGTAACATCTCGAAGCGCTTCCTCTGTCTCGATAGAAGAAACTTCTAACACCTTAGGAAGACCTGTTACAAGGTTACGTCCACTAACCTCCATCTTAGTTTTTTCAGCTTCGTTAAAGCAAGAACCGATTCCCACCTTAATTTCCTCAGCTGTTCTATCTCCAATCAAAAGATTGTGTTTTTTTCTCATGTACTTAACGATAGCCTCATCGAAGTCCTTGCCGGCTATCTTGAGAGATGAACTTACAACAATTCCGCTTAGTGAAATCACTGCAATGTCAGTTGTACCGCCACCCATGTCAACAATCATATTACCGCATGGCTGCTTGATGTCGATGCCGGCGCCAATTGCTGCTGCTAGTGGTCCTTCTACTGTAAACACTTCTCTAGCTCCAGCCTGGAATGTTGCGTCGATTACAGCCTTAGTCTCAACTTCTGTAGATCCACTAGGGATACATACGCTAACTCTAGGCTTCTTGTATGAACGCTTGCCAACTGCCTTCTGGATGAAGTATCTAATCATCTGCTCTGTTATAGCATAGTCAGAAATAACGCCGTGCTTGAGCGGTCTTACTGCAACGATGTTGCTTGGAGTTCTTCCAATCATAAGTCTAGCTTCCTCGCCCACAGCCTTGATCTTGTCAGTATCTCTATCTATTGCCACAACACATGGCTCCTTGAGAACCACGCCTTTGCCTTTTATATAAACCAAAACACTATCGGTACCTAGATCGATACCTATATCTGTATCAAACATTTATTCCTCCTGTATATCAATAAGCCAAACAGCATCGCCATAGACGCCGTTGTGATTTCCGTTTTATGTGCATGTGCGCTTCACAATTATGCTTGTGTATTTTACTATTACGCTTGTGCATTATACAATTACGCTTGTGTGCACTCTAATAATTATACTTGTTTTCGCGCTTTTTTTAAACCCATTATTTTGTGGTACAGTTTTTAGCGCAGTTATCATTTTTTAAAAATCTGTTAACTTGTTTTTATAAATACGTTTTGTATAATAATGTTGTATCGTGACAACGGTACACTTTCTTACATACTTCATTCCCTATAGTGATGTATGTGATTTTCATACTCAGCCTAGAGGTTTACCTCTAGGTCCCCGCAAATAACTTTAATAGTTTGTATATAGTTTCATAGTTTCACTTTCAAAAAACAGTTGTTTGGCAAGAACTTGTCAAATGGCTGTTTTTTGATTGCATTATTTAAGCAATGGCCGATTATGCCATTGCTTTTTTTGCAATAGATGCTTATGCCAGCGTTTTTTTCAATGGCTGGTTATGCCAGCAATGGCTGCTTTTTGAGCCACGCCATTTCCTCGTCTGTCAAATACGGTTCAAGCTTACTTTCTATTGTTTTTTGATATCGCTCTAAGTAGGCGACTTCCTTGCTATCAAGCATCGCCATGTCAATCAGTTCGTAGTCATATGGACACACTGTGAGATTCTCAAAACCTAGCAATTGGCCGGAGCCTTTTGCAATGTTATTTATATGGTCATCCAAATCACTTCTATCAACCTTCTTGCAGCAAACTACGTTCTCAATTCTAATGCCAAACTCACCCTCAATGTAAACTCCCGGCTCATTGCTTGTAATCATGCCCGCCTCAAGAGTTGTACTCTCGTGAAAAACTCTTCTCGGATGCTCGTGCACATTGAGCAGGCAACCAACGCCGTGACCTGTGCCGTGTGCATAATCATAGCCCAGACTTTGGAGCGGCTTTCTTGCGTACGCATCTAGCACGTCACCAGTTGTCCCCTCGTCAAAAACAGATAACGCCACGTCGATATGGCCTTTGAGCACAGCTGTGTACATCTGCTTCATCAGCGGTGTTACCTGGCCGAGAGATATCGTTCTAGTAGTGTCGGTTGTTCCTTCCAAATACTGTCCGCCTGCATCTACCACAATGACGCCACTGTCGGCCAACTGAGTATTGCTCTCCTCTGTCACTTCGTAGTGAATAACCGCACCGTTGGCATTGTAACCCGCAATTGTTCCAAAACTAGGCATGATATAAGACTCAACGTTCTGGCGCATTTGCTCCAGGTGTTCGACAACATCCATTTCTGTCAGAGCAGTTTGGTCAGATTCCTTGAGCCACTTGATAAACTTAGTCATGACAACGCCGTCAATCAAATGCGCCTTGTGCATATTGCTAATCTCTACATCGTTTTTGATTTTTTTCCACTCAGATACAATTGTCATTTCTTTGTTATCGTCAACAGCCTCGACAGTTCTCACATCAACTCCCAGCCCATCGAGATATGTGACAATAGCATCATCCAAATGGCACTCCACGCTGAGGCAAGCACCATCCACATGGCACTCATCGCTGAGGCAAGCACCATCCATATGGCACTCCACGTTGAGGCAAGCACCATCCCTTTCGACCTCAAGTCTGCACGCAAAAACAGGAGAATAAATTATCGCATCATCCTCCCTTTTCAAATCCAGTTTTTCCTCTCTTATATTGAGAAGCCACGCCACTTCCTCAGGCACGGTCAAAACCATCTTCTCTATATTTTTGTCCTGCATGTATTTCCTAAGTCTAGCCAGCTTGTCACAAGCTTTCACTCCTGCATATTTTTCATCCCAAACAAACATCTTCCACCTATCTTTCTAATCTCTTATTTCTATCGTTACCTTGTCGCCATACTTTTCGATATACTCCACAGCCACCTTGCGATACTGCTCTAGTGTCTCCGGCATAAAATTCTTTTTCATAATGCGACTGGACATATATTTTTCGCCAAAAAGATTGTTGTTATTAAAGTCCTCAATCAGCTTGGCCGGTTCTCTATCGATAAAACAAATGCTGTCCGCCTCATCAAGAAATCGGTCAGGCACCTTCTTCTTAACTCTAATTCCACTGAGCTCAGAAAAAACATCGTTAGCACTTTGGAACCTTTTGAGATTGACAGAACAGTACACATCAATCCCTGCCTCCAAAAACAAATCAATGTCATCATAAATGAACCACTCCTTGCCCATAGCAAAATTTTTTCTCGAAAGATTTCTCTTGCCATGACTAGTTTTCTTAATGCGGTCTATGTTGCGACTGTACATTCCAATCTCGTCTAGCACAACCGCGTCAACTCCCGCCTCAATTATTTTTCTTGCGGAATACTTAGTTGTGATTCGGTGCTTGAGACCGAGTCTATCGAGAAGCTCAGTGTTTTTGCGATGCTTCTCATAAACGAAAGCAACATAAACTACACCACTGTGCTTAGCCGCCTCTACAAGCATCTTGTAAGTCTTGCCAGCTCCAGGAGTGTAGCTAGTGAATATATTAAGTTTTCCTTTTTTGTTTTTAGTCATAATTATTCATTATCTCTTTCAAGTAATCGTTGAATTGCTTTTAGTCATACTTATTCATTATCTCTTTTAAGTAATCGTTGAATTGCTTGGCTACGTCAGCCGGTTCTACTATTTTGATGTCCTTGCCCAGAACAACAAGCCAGCCAAAAAATACAACGCTGACCGCTATGTTAAGTCTAATCAAAATGTTGTCGCCGTTTCTGCCAACTATAGTAATGTTGTCCTTGCCAAAACGATCCACGACAACGTTCATAACGCGAGGAGCCACCTCAAGCTTGACGCTGTTGCTCTCTCCGGAAAACATATTGAACATTCCGTTAGAATACTCAGCTATATCAGTGCTGTCTAGAAGTTCGGAACCTAATCTTTCTTCCTCTTGCATGTTCACACGCTTCATCTTGTCAACGCGGTAGTGCTTGATCATGTCGCTCGCCTTGTCATAGGCCACCATATAATAATACTCGTCATCCCATATAAGCATCCATGGGCTGATGTCCTTTTTTTCGCCATTCTTTCTTTGGACAAGTGTTAATGTTGTAGGGTCCCAGTCCATGTACTGGAAACTAATCATTTTGTTGTCCGTCATAGCACTATATATGTAATCAATGTTGTTGATAACTGTTTCTAAGTCTGTCTTAGGTCGATTGGCAATATAAACCTGGCGGTTGAGCTCCTTTGCTTGGTTTTTGGACACAAGTGTCTCAAGCTTTTTTACCAGCTCCTTAGTTTTTTCCTTACTAATAAACTTGGAGACCAAAACCGCGTCAACTAACAGCTTGATTTCGGCCAACTCGAACTCTCTGCTCAGCAAAAAGTACTTGTGATGATTGCCTTCTCTCCAATCACTTATATCTACTCCAGCGTTTTTTAGCGCCTTAATATCATTGCCGATAGATTTGCGCTCGGCATAAATTTCATTTTCTGCTAGCTTGGATATTATCTCAGCCATTGTTATACCGTGTTTTTCGTCAGTATACTCCTGAAGAATTTTTAAGACATACCATAATTTCAATTTTTGGTTAGTTGACTTTGCCATAATTCACCTCACTAGTATTGGACCGCGGTGATTTTTTGATGCACCTAGTCTCTTGATATTATTCTAATAAATTCTCTTTATTTAAGCAATGTTACTTCGCTCTGCTTGCCAATTTTTGTGAATTTTGCATACGTCTGGGCTGGTTGGCCATTTCGTAGGTATTTTCAAATTTTCTGTTTCTGTGGGTTTGCATACATTTGGGACGGTTGGCCGTCTCGTATGCATTTGGCTTGATTTCATATTTTTCAATTTGCATACATCTGAGCCGGTTGGCAATTTCGTATGCATTTTCAATTTTTCGAGCTTGTGAAATTTGCATACATCTGGGCTGGTTGACCGTTTCGTATGCATTTGGCTTGATTTCAAATTTTTCAATTTGCATACATCTGGGCAGGTTGCCCGTTTCGTATGCATTTGGCTTGATTTCAAATTTTTCAATTTGCATACATCTGGGCAGGTTGGCCGTCTCGTATGCATTTGGCTTGATTTCAAATTTTTCAATTTGCATACATCTGGGCCGGTTGGCCATTTCGTATGTATTTTCAAATTTCCGAGCTTGTGAAAATTGCATACATCTGGGCTGGTTGGCCGTTTCGTATGCATTTTCAAATTTTCGAGCTTGTGAAATTTGCATACATTTGGGCTGGTTGGCCGTTTCGTAGGCATTTTTCTGCAACTGATCTTAGGATGTCAATTTACGGACTTCATTCCACAAACTCATATAAAAAAGAGATGTCCCTAGAATGATTTATCATTCAATTGAACATCTCTTAAAATTCAATTCTTGTGTCACTTAATTCAATTCTTGTGTCACTTTCTTGTGTCACTTTCTTGTTAGTGACTTTTATCTTTCTTGTGTCACTTTCTTGTTACTGACTTTTATCGTTCTTCAATCTTTCTTCAATCTGACTTCAATCTGACTGTTATCTTTCTTCAATCTTAACATAGTCATTGTAATCGCAGTTACTTACATAAGCTGGTCTCATAATCTTAGTAGCTGTAATAAGTTCTTCGATTCTATGAGCACTCCATCCAACGATTCTTGCAATAGCAAACATTGGAGTGTATAGTTCTTCTGGAATGTCTAGCATGCCGTATAGCAAACCGCTGAAGAAGTCTACGTTGGCACTTACGCCCTTGTACATCTTGCGCTCCTCGGCAATAACCTGTGGAGCAATCTTCTCAACCATGCTATATAGTTCAAAATCATCTTCCTTGCCTTTTTCGATGGCAAGCTTTTCTAGAGATTCCTTGAAGATTTCTGCTCTTGGGTCAGATATTGAATATACCGCATGACCCATTCCATATATAAGTCCTTGCTGATCAAAAACTTCTTTTCTAAGTATTTTGCGCAAGTATTCTTTGATTTTTTCTGGATCCTTAACATCCTCACAGTTCTTCTTGATGTCCTTGAACATTCTAACAACCTTGATGTTAGCGCCACCGTGCTTAGGTCCCTTAAGGGATGATAGGGCTGCTGCAATAGTTGAGTATGTGTCAGAACCGGATGATGTAACGACTCTTGTAGTAAATGTTGAGTTGTTACCACCGCCGTGCTCCATATGAAGCAATAGCAATAAGTCCAGTACCTTAGCTTCAAGCTGAGTATACTGCATGTTAGGTCTAAGCATTCTTAGGAAGTTCTCACTTGTAGAAAGCTTAGCACTAGGTCTGTGAATGTAAAAACTTTTTCCTCTCTTATAGTGGTTGTATGAATGATATCCATAAACTGCCAACATTGGGAAAATAGAAATAAGATCAATACATTGTCTCACAACATTTTCTACTGAAATGTTACTAACATCTCTATCGTATGATGCAAGTGTAAGAACACTTCGTGTCATAGAGTTCATGATGTCCTCGCTAGGAGCCTTCATAATAACGTCTCTTACGAAGTTAGTTGGAAGATGTCTTGACTTGGACAAAACACTTCTAAACTCCTGCAAGTCGCTTTCGCTAGGAAGACTGCCGAACAATAGTAGGTACGCTGTCTCTTCAAAACCATATCTGTTGTCATCAAGAATACCTTTAACTAAGTCCTTAACATTGTAACCTCTAAAGTACAACTTACCCGGACATGGTACCAACTCACCGTTAACTACCTCTGTAGACTCAACACGTGAAATGTTAGTGATACCTGTAACAACGCCACGACCGTTAACGTCTCTAAGTCCTTTTTGTACATTGTGCTGTGCAAAAAGTTCCTTGTCGATCTGATCGCTTTCTTTACAATAATCAGCGTATTTTTGTTCAATTGCAATATATTCTTCTTTAGTTAATGTCATTTAATCCTCCCTGCTATTTAATAGTGGAAATTAATGGCATCCTTTATTACATTAAATTCCACAGTGTTCTTGCCATCTTCTTTCTCGCCGTCCAGTGACCAGTCAACTGAAGGATGAATAGTAATCTTAGCTTGCTTGATCTGTGTCAATGTTATTTTTCCATAAAATCTTTGTTTGAAAACCTTGCCGGCTAGCTTAATTAACTCAAGCGGATTCTTAGGATATTCGATTAGCATTAGTTCAAAAACACCATCGTTGAACTCTACTAATTCTTCGTTGAGCTTCATAATGCCGCCAACCTTTGTGGCATTGTTAATTGCCATAAAGATGTAGTTGCCTCTGTACTCGCCTTCGTCTGTTGTGATAGTAGCTCTAATTTTTTTGATTTTGAACAATTCCTTAGATGCTGCCAAAACATAAGCCAAGTGGCCCAATCTATTTTTTAACTTCTGTGAAGTTGCATAGCTTGTTCTTGTGAAGATACCAGCTGATGCTGTATATGAGAAGTATCTTCCATTGAAACAACCCAAATCCAGTTTTTTAGGTTTGTGGTGAATAATAAAATCTGCTGCTTCTAGCGGCTTAGTCTTAAGTCCAAGACTTGTTGCAAAGTCGTTAGTAGAACCAGCTGGAATGTAACCTAGCGGTGTCTGCACCTTGCCCTGCATCATACCGGCGATAACTTCGTTTAGTGTTCCGTCACCACCCATGCACACAACAAGGTCAACCTTAGATCCTAATTCCTTTACTATCTCTGTGGCATCATATCTCTTTTTTGTATACTTGATGCCAACCTTGTAACCTGCATCCTCAAAAGCCTTTACTGCTTCATCGATATAGTCACGATGTTTCTTAAGTCCTGCTTTGGGATTAATAACAAATAATAACTTTTTCATAGCTCTTACCCTTTTGTTATGTATAATTATAAAGACAATACCCTCAAGTATTGTCTTTAGGTCTCACAATATTTTATCATTTTTTGATGATTTTTTCAAATCAGCCTATCTAACCTGGCCCTGACCGTAAATCTTGTACTTAAAAGACTGTAGTTCTGGCAATCCGATAGGGCCTCTAGCATGAAGTTTCTGAGTTGAAATACCGATTTCTGCGCCAAAACCAAACTCGCCGCCATCAGTAAATCTTGTGCTGGCATTGACATAAACTGCCGCCGAATCAATACTGTTAAGGAACTTCTCTGCTGCCTCAGTGTCATTAGTTATAATACAGTCACTGTGTCCTGTGCTGTACTTGTATATGTGATCGATAGCCTCATCAAGTGATGAAACAATCTTAACACTCATCTTGTAGTCTAGATATTCTGTAGCGAAGTCTTCATCTGTTGCAAGCTTAACATCAACATCATCCATAATATCCTTGGCCTGCTGGTCTGCAATAATCTCAACTCCAGCCTCATCAAAACTAGCCTTAATTAGTTTGAGAGCTTCTGGTGCAATGTCCTTATGAACAACTAAGCTTTCTGCAGCGTTGCATACTGAAACTCTGTCTGTCTTGGCATTCATAACAATGTCACGAGCCATCTCAACATCTGCATCTTTGTCAATATAAATATGGCAGTTACCTACACCTGTCTCGATAACAGGAACTGTAGAATTCTGTACTACCGCCTGAATTAGTCCTGCGCCACCTCTTGGAATTAAAATGTCCACATACTTATTCATTCTCATAAGTGCATTAGCGCTGTCTCTTGTTGTATCCATAACAAGTTGAATTACATCAGGATTCATTCCTGCTCCTTCAACTGCTGCTCTCATGATCTCTACAATCTTTTTGTTAGAGTTGATAGCTTCCTTGCCGCCTCTTAGTATTACAGTGTTACCTGACTTAAGGCAAAGAGCTGCCGCATCACTTGTCACGTTAGGTCTAGCTTCAAAAATAACTCCGATTACACCTAGTGGAGTTGATACTTTTTGAATCTTGATATCCTTATCGCCTGTGAACTCAGCCAAAACTCTTCCAACAGGGTCTGGCAATGCCACAATATCTTTAACTCCCTGTGCCATACCTTTTATTCTGTCTGCATCAAGTCGCAATCTATCCTGTAGAGACTTGGACATTCCATTATCGATACCGTTCTGGATATCAACTTTGTTAGCCTCGACAATCTCATCAGTATGGGCAACCAAAGCCTCAGCAATAGCTTCAAGTGCCTTGTTTTTGTCTTCTGTTGTTGCAACCATCAAATCTCTAGCTGCTTCTTTTGCATTAATACCTAATTGTGTTAACATATTTTTTCTCCATTTAATAATATATTCGGGCCATTCATAGCCTCTTATTAATTCTGTTTTCTCTTGTACTCTTCCTTAGTTGTAAACAATGTTCCAACGGGCTTACCTTCTATAACATCGTATATAAGTTCTGAATCTGAACCGGAACATACAACTGTATCGATATCTGCCTCCATAGCAATCTGCGCCGCCTGTAGCTTAGTTATCATTCCGCCCGTACCGAACTTAGATCCACGACCTCCAGCCTTTTCGAACAACGACTCAGTAATCTGTGTTACAACAGGAATAACCTTAGCATCCGGATTTTCCTTAGGGTCGTCATTGTAGAGACCGTCTATATCAGTTAGAATAATGAGTTTGTCCGCTTGAACTAGTCGAGCAACTATAGCAGACAATGTATCGTTGTCGCCAAAAACAATTTCTTCTACCGCAACAGCGTCGTTTTCGTTAATTACCGGAATGACACCGTAGCTAAAAAGTTTTTCAAACGTATTGATAAGATTGCGCTTAGCTTCGTCATTATCCAAGTCACGCTTTGTAACTAGAAGCTGTCCGGCACTTTGACCGTACTCGCCAAAAATCTTGTCATACATAAACATAAGTTCGCACTGACCAATAGTAGATAGGGCCTGCTTGCTAGCTGTATCAGTAGGTCTCTCATCTAAGCCTATCTTACCCATGCCTACTCCGATTGAACCTGATGACACTAATGCCACCTCAATTCCGGCGTTGGCAATGTCAGAAATAACCTTAACGAGATGTTCCATCTGTCTAATATTTGTTTTGCCTGTTTCGTGTGTCAAGGTAGATGTTCCAACCTTGATTACAACTCTCTTAATATCACTCATATCATAAATCTTTCTAAATAGTAGTTTTTCCTAAATATTATAGCACACTTGCCACAAATTAAAAGATAGATAATATTAGGAATAATCCCACTTATTACAATATGTTTTTGGCCACAAAAAAGGCGACAGCCAAAACTGTCGCCCTTTGAGTTAGGTATTTATTCCCAACTTATTTTAATCTGGAAGCTTATCATAGATTGTAGAGTTCCAACCATATTCTAACTCTTGTGTTCTATGATACTTGCTTGTTGCTGTGTACGAACTATTGAGAATAGTATCGTACAAGTACTTATGTCCGTTATCATTGTTACACAAACTATTGTAATACATATAATCTGCAATCTCAGCAACTGATACTCTAGCCACCTTAGTACTATAGATAAATGTTCCATCTGTAGCTACGATAAATGATCTAACTAACATTGAGTTAGCCATCTGAGTATCCATACCTTGCATTGTTATAGCATATGTTGTGTATCCTCCTGAACTTCCTAGAACCGCACTAGGTGTAGCAACATAACCCTTAGTAATCAATGCATTGTCGCTCTTACCTTCATACTTATAACCCTTTTCTGCTTCTTTTTCTGGTGTTACTTCTTGTGGATTGAGAATAGTATTGGCTGGTCCAATTGTCATCTTACTGTTATCACCTGTCTTGTTCTCATCAATTGAGTAGATGATGCCGATCGAAGCAACTGTATATTCTCTACCATCTCTTGCAGTAAATTTAGCACCGATTGAAGGCGCCTTGCAAACTGTTCTAAACGCTACAGAGCCATCAAATCTTCCATCAAAGTCTTCACCTTGGTTAGTTCTGATTTGGAATCCCTGAACACTAGCCTTGGAAGAATCAACCTTGATTACCGGTTCTTCTGCAAGAACTGTAACAGCAGTCGCCTTAGTATTATTAGTATAGTTGCTTTCTGTAATAACATGAACTTGCTGTTCCTGTGCTGCTTGTAGCTTAGTATTTACTTCATAGTTAATATTATAAGTACCAGCTGTAGCAGGTTCGAAGCCTGTATAAGTAATGGAACATGTATCTACCATATCCGGTAAGAACATACTCTTATTTGTTCCTGTAACTGTTGGATTCCAATCTGTTGTAGAAGCTGTTGCTGTAAAGTTGCTAGTACTAATATCAACCCAAGCTGTACCTCTATTCTTCATAACAAGTACTGAGTCATATGTGTCACCTGCAACTAACGCTGCTCCATTATTGACTGATACAGATTCTACATAAATATCTGCTAGAGCTGTAGCAGTCATTGGTACTGAACCCTGAACGATTGGAGTAACTGTTACAACAGTTCCATTGTCAGGATAACCCTTGCTGTTATCTGCAGCATATGCAACTGTAAAGTCGTACGATGTTGTCTCTGCAGATATATTATCAATAGTAATAGTATTGTTATTATACTTGTACGTTAATGTATATCCTGTAGCCTCATCTACTGCCGGCCACTGAGCTATAACTTCACCAGCATCATTATTTAGTTCTAATCCTGTTACTTGTCTTGGAGTAACTGTAAGTGTAGCGGCCTGTGATGTAACTGGACTTCCGTAATTCTTTCCATTATTATCATGAGCCTGTGCAATAAATCTGAACTTGCGTCCATTAATTGCCATCTTGGCTACACCACTTACCGATGCTGTTGTAGCACCTTCGATATCAGTCCATTCTCCTAATAGATCCTGGTACTGCCACTGATAAGTAACATTAGAACCACCGGCAGATCCGCTAAAGGTATAATCATTACCCGTCTGAACTGTCAAGTCAACTGGATTTTCAAAGATTTCTGCCTTTTGTGACTTAGCAGTTTCTCCCTTATTAACAACTATTTGAACATGAGCAATAGTCAAATAAATATCGTATTTCGTAATAGTGTTTTCAGGAATTTTAGACTCATTAATCTTAAGAAGCTGATCTTCCCAATTAAGAACTCCGTCTTCTGCTGTCATCTGTTTTCCATTAACAAATGCTACTGCTTGTTTGACATTGTTCAAATCATAGTTATAAGCCACATTAAGAACATCTGTAGAACCGTCTGTCAAATATGCAATGTTCAATCCCAAGTCACTAGCTATCTGTGCTCCATGAACTTCCTTGATCTGTACTTCGTAGCTCAAAGTAGCTCCAGACTGATCTGTTCCACCTTGATATGTTCCTACGCCTGCGTTTTCATGAATAATGTCAGTTGACTGAGGTCTATCTACTGTAAATGTCTTAGTACCTTCACCAAGTTTGGTGTTGCCTTTGTAAGATTCAACCTTGACTGTGTAAGTTCCTTCTTCCAAATTCTTAGCATCGATAACTGAAGCAAGTTCTGCACTACCCTTTGTAGTTGCGGCAATTACATCACCATTACTATCGTATAGTGTCGTCACATAATTATCTGCTCCAAATACTTCTTCCCATCTTGTATATACAACCTCGTCTCTTAGATATTCTGCATATACGTTGTCTACGTAGCTAGGTGACGTTGGACCATATACTGCAACATCCCAAATACTATAACCATACTCACCTACGTTTGTTAGATTCTTTGTTGTTCCAGTAATCTTAACATATCTAGCCTTTGTATCTGATAGTAATTTAATACTATCTACTCTATCTGATAGAGTTGTATCTTGAGATACGTAGTTTGCGTTAAGTTTTGTTGCTTTGAATACTTCTTTCCAAGTCTCGCCATCTTCGGAAACTTGAATATTATAGTTTTTGGCATTAGCACGCTCCCATAATATGTCAAAAGCGCTAACGTCATAAACCGCACCCAAATCAATAGTAATTCCTTCACCATCCGAATATGGTGATACCCAATCAGACTCCCATCTACTTCCTGCATTACCATAAATATTATCTGTACTGTCGATAGCTCCATCTGCTGACTGTTTATTGGAAGTACCCGTAACAGATACATTTTTGTATCGTAAGTAGTTGGCATATGTATTGTTTCCTATAGTTTTTGTTTTATAGAATCCATTGTTAACCTGAGCAAATGAGAAACCGTATCCGCCTTGACCTGTGTAATCATAAACATTATCACCTGGAGCATCACTATATGTAACAGGAGTCTCTCCGTCACCACCGATAGTGTATGTAAATATATCTGCACCTACTACCTTAATCAAGAACGGAGCAATTTCACTTTTCGCGCCCAAATCTACTACATAGTAGTTTATTTCTCCTGGTTCTGCACCTATAACTGATTCGTCGAAATATAAACAGTTAGACTTGATATATACCTTTTCATTCTCGCTATCTCTAGGAACAATGTATGTCAAATCATTAATACTAATCTCTTCAATTTGAGCAAATTTAAGGCCATTCTTTATACCCATTGTCAAGTAGTTGTTATCATACATATGATCTGTTCCATTGACAAGATGGTAAGTTCTAATTCCTGCCCCATCAATATCTGTACCTGCTAAGCAATATCTTGCAAAATCGGACACAATTGTATTGTAGTCAGATGTTCGCATATATGCTGTAGCACCATTAGAACTCAAATTGCCTAACTTAGTCCAATCCAAGTTATCAATAACCGCTGGGTCATCACTTGTAGGAATAGGTGTATATTCGTGGTTGTCTGTCATATCTGGTCCGGACTTGTCAGCTTCAGGTCCATATATAGCAAACTCTCGAATATTATATTCGTATTGGTTAGTAATGTCTCTAGCTGTACCATAGAATCTAACATATCTGGCTGTAACCATCTGATTCAAAACTATATTATCTACTCTTTGATTTTTAGTACCGTCTTCACTATCTTTTACTAAAGCATTTCTTACAATATAAGCATTAGTATAGTTTTCTCCATCGGTAGAAACTTGAATGTAATAATCACTAGCCTTAGCTTCATTCCATAATAAATCGAATTCTTTAATCTGATATTCTTCTCTAAGATCTACTTCTACCCACTGAGGATCACTAGCACTTGAACCTAGTTGTGTTTCTACATTGTCATCAATAGTATTAGCCGCTGTTCCTGATGAACTACTCGATCTTGAATATGCATAATCAGTGTAATCGTTCAACTCACCATCATTTTTTGTTGATGGGAATGCTGCAATTTCACCAACCGCCTTATATGAAGGTGTAAAAGTACCTAATGCAGTAGATGATAATGTTTCTCTTTCATAATGAAGTGTATATGTATTAGAAAAATCACTTTCCACTCCATTATAAACAGATGTTATTTTAATCTGATTATTCTGATTAGCACCTGGTCTATTAGCAATTTTGAAACTATCTGTTCCATAAATTCTTGACCCAGATGCTGTTATTGTTCCTATCTTTTCAAAAGGATCATGACCATCATCAGGAAATTCAACATATACATTATATGTAGCATCACTTCCATAACCACAATCAAAATCGATAGTTAAGTAATCATCTTTAGCCTCAAGACCATATGTATGAGTAACTGTAAGGTTTGAAGGAACCGGGTCGATATAACTATCACTGTCACTGCCATATATTCCTATATCATAAATACCGTAACCATAACCATTACTTTGAACTTGACAATAAATCTTTACATAGCGACAGTTCTTTTCATTATAAAAGTTTATTAAATCGATTCTTGCCTGTTCCGCGCTTGTTGTTGACAAGTATGCAACATCAACCCAATTTTCATTGTCATTTGATGTTTGAATTTTATACACACGTGCATTAGCACCTTCCCACCAAACATCAATTTCACTGACAGGTCTGACTTTTCCAAAATCAACACATATGAACTGTGGATTATCTAATCCTTGGTGTCCTCCCGAACTCCACATTGAATTAGCTGTTGTATCGATGGCATTTCCAGCAGTGTTATTAGATATTGACGCCGAAGCAGAAGTATCATGAAATCTACTATAATTATTTCCAACACCATCCCTACTATCTGGGAACAATCCACCAGTTTTATTTCCTTGATATGTGAGAGACGCGTCATAATCATACAAATATACATTTTCACTCTGTTCAGTAATGCCATATATATCAGATGTTTTACCAACAATTGAGAAGTAATGAATTCCCTCTCCAATATCAGAAACAGAAATAGTATCTCCTCTATCTATAGGATTATCCTCGTATGCAACACCATCTACATATAAGTTTGCTGAAGTAATTGCGCTTTCTGCACTCCAATTAATAAGAACATCTTCGTTATTATTAGTGTATGTTGCCGTAAACTCAGGTGCTTCTTTTTGAGGAACCATTCCTAATGTAACACCAGCAGTACGTTCTGTCACTCTATAGGAATCTTCAGTAATTCCTTCAATCTTATATGTATGCTCAGCATGACCAAATGCTACAACATTTATCACTTGACCATTTGTAATAGGTCCGCCCGCATATAAATTATCATCTACATATAGATTTGCTGTAGTGTAATCTTGAGACGCTGTCCAGTTAAATACTATATCACCTTGGTCATTAGTATACGCTACTGTAAATCCAGAAGGCGCTGCTTTCTGAGGTGTTACTTCAACAGTCACATCTGAAAAACTAAAAATAGTTCCATCTGCCATTCCTTCTGGGAAGAACATAATCTGACCATGAGCCGGATTTGTACCAGCTGTAAAAGTTCCTGTAATAGTATTATCACCAGCAACTACAGCAACATCATCTAAACGAGTCACACCAGCTGATCCAGGAACTTGCATATACATAGTTCCTGCTTTATTAGATGTAAATGATATCGAATAACTATATTCAACACCAGAAGTTAAATTAGGTACATCAATACCAAATTGTGAATCCCATTCTGCTGTATGTGCACCTATAAATTTAACATGCATATCATCTTCAGTTCCAGTACCCAGGTAAGCTGACTTTCTAGTAGTCCAAGAACTATATATGTTGAATATACCAACATCCACCCATGTATTATCAGATACTTGCGTATATGATTCTTCTCCAGCAAAAACAGCTAATTCATAAGTCGAAACGCCATATGATCGAGCGTTATCACTATACTCATAAGGAACGATTTTGACATATCTTGCCTGCTCTGAAGCAAACTCTGACACTCTATCAACAGCCTTATTGTTATCAAGTCCAGAAACAGTAGCGACAGTATGATAATTTTCACCATCATCAGACAGTTGAACATAATAAGCTCTAGCATTACTTGCCTCCCAGCACACAAGAACACTACCAAGTGTTTTTCTCTCTCCCAAATCAACACCAAAATAAGGCGCTGGATCCTGGTTTGCTCCACTACCGAGAGGATAAGCCTGCCATCTACTTCCCGCATTACCATCAACAATTGCAGCTTTTCCCTGCTCTCTTGTATCACCTGCAGATACAAAAGGTGTTTGTCTTAACGCCAAGTTTTCTGCAGTATTTATTTTTTTCTTTGCTTCTGCTGCCTTTTCCTCTTCTTCATTATATTCAGGAATAGTAATATCAACACTACCCTGTCCTATAAGATCACCAAAAACATTATAGGCAACTACGATAAAGGTATAAGTTTCTAGAGGTTGGAAAAGCGTCGAATCGCCATGTGTTCTATCAACATTGTCAACGCCTGTCATAGGCTGAGCAGCCTGAGTATTAAAATCCCAACCTGCTGCACTATAATAAGCACCATTAGCTTCTGCGACTGAGCCTATATAAGCATAAGCCCTATATGTACCTTCCGGGTTCGTCCAATTAGCCCATATTTTATGTTTATCAGTTATTTGTGTATTATTAGGTGTAATAGTTATAGTCTCTGGATCAATCGGATCAACTTCTTCATATGGAGGTCTTCCCGCTCTAATGATAACTGTATGTGAATTATCATTTCTATCCACTATAACTAATTCGTTGTCAAAATTATTTGTCAACTGTGCGATAGGCACTCTAACAAATGCACCTTCCCAAATAGTCAAATCATTTCCATTAAGTGTCGCTGATTTGTAATTTGCAGCAATTATTTGTGCTGAGCCAGCTATATATAGATTTTCTCCTTGAACTTCAAACGTACCGTTAAACTCTTGTGTAGTATTCTTTCCCACAATGCAAACTCTATAGGCAGCTTGTGATGCTGTCTTCCAAATCTGAGTTGCATATGGATCAGATGATGGAGTTAATTGTGATTCGGATTCAGAAACCGATTCTGTTTCAGTAGTTGTTTCACCACCAGATCCGTCATAAGTACCTGCGCCCTGATTTGAAGGCAAATGAATAATAATTTTTGCTGTAGATGAATCATTAAACGTA
This sequence comes from uncultured Lachnospiraceae bacterium, assembly GCA_902774125.1. GTDB lineage: Bacteria > Bacillota > Clostridia > Lachnospirales > Lachnospiraceae > Eubacterium_G. The sequence goes on along the minus strand of CACYHD010000004.1, from coordinate 20,310 downwards.
ACATCTATTACATTATATTCATAATTCGTCAAAGCACTTGCAGCATTATCAATAAATAACTGATCTGCAGCAAAGCGCACAGTAGTAGAAACACCATTAAGAGTGGCTGACTGTGGGTATTTACCGCCCAAGGCCATATATAAATCTCCAAAACCAACTCCCTGGAACTGTTTCACATTAAAATTAACAGTACCTGAAGCAACTGCCACTTCAGCGTTATATAATTTTTGATCAAATTCAGCATTCTGATTATTTGCTATAGCAGCATATGTAAGTCCTGAATAATCAGGTGCATCTGCTTTGATATCTGTCGAATGATAATAAGTCAAAGAGCTTACTATCATGGCAATAGCTAGTGTAATCGATATAATCTTCTTTATAGTCTTCTTCATAATAATAAACTCCTTTCCTAAAAGTCATCATCCCATGGAAGATCGGCGAAGTCCGTTGTTACTTCAGGCGTTGATTCACTTGACCATGGATTTTCTGTAATATTACCTGGATCATGTCCACCTGAACCCAATAGTTCCTTGTCTATTTCAAACCTCGTAATATCTAATTCAGGTGTCTTATATAATTTCTTCATTTTAGTCTCCTCCAGTCTTAGTCTTTTGTTAGGCACCTTTTTAGTCGATGTCCTCAATAGCATCGTCGCTATTGTATTGATGTCCTTCCCAACTATATGCGTGTCTTCTAGCGAATCCATTTTCTGGAATTTCGTTATAAATCCAATCGTATATAGATGAATAATTAGTATGTGTCAAATCATTGAGCATTCCTAAGTAAACTCCTGTCTTATCACCTTCTTTATGCTCAACTAGTCGTCTGCTTTCAAACAAGTGCATATCGTTTGTATTATCACCATCATTATTAGCATTTAGTGGTCCCAAATGAGTAAATCTCAAATCTTTATTAGGAACCTTTTCTTCATCTTCATTACCGTAACAATATCCTTGCTTACATAATCCATATCCCTGAATATCCTTGTATACCATGTTAGTATATATATATTCTGGTGAATTTTGTGTTATAGAACTGTCTTTCTTTCTGAACATATTTATCATTGTTCTTCCGATATTGAGATAATTTTTCTTAGCAGCAACAGGGTTAAGAATTGCATTGTATAAGAACTCATGTGACTTCTTAGAGTACATTTTTTGGTTCTGATACAAGTCATTGGCAATCTCTTCCATATTGACTGTGTAAATATTGTTCGAATATACTACTTCTTCGCCCAGTTTATAGTAGGCTCTGAATGAGTAATTCTTAGTTAACTCTTTTTCGTCGTAGAACAAGTTTTTAATAGTAAGTCCATAGAAGCTACTATTATCTAGAGTGAATTTTCCTCCTCTTGTTGTCCAACCACTATAATCGATTTTTGTATTAGCAGCTAGATGAGCCACATACTCATCATCAGAATCGATTCTCATGTTATCCTTATCAACTGATTGCGCCTTGTCAGTAAGTGCGAATACCATTCCATATTCTGTTACTGTCTCGCCACCAATTGTATGATTATTCTTGTCATCATAACTAATTCTAGCCATAGTTCTAAATGATGGTCCATAGTATGAAGGATTGCTTTCTTCCGCTGTTAAAGCGTTAAGCTGGAATCCTACTACATCGCAGTATTCATTATTAGCAGGTTTGTCATAGAACATATATCTAATCATTGTGACATTATCAGTTTCTGTTGACTCAGTAACCGAATCATTAACATCCACCGTTGCTATAAACGTTGTATTACCTGCATCTGTTATTGGATAATTAAATGTAAGTTCAACAGCATCTGCTAACGGATTAGTAGGATCTGCTGGTTTTGGCAAATCAACTGTAATTGTTTGTGCTGTGCCTACAGCCACTGCTTGCTTGCCATATGGCTGAGCTTCTAGCTTAACTACAAAATCATCTGTACAGGCAGCATCACCTACATTAGCTACAATAACCTTGATAGGAATAGTATCACCTACGTATCTGCTACTACTGTTATCAATGTTAATTGAAGCAGCAACTATATTAGGTCGCTGAACATTAGGTATAGTTACCTCTGTTTCGGCCGAACCAGTCATAGTTCCAGTAATTTTGTACCAGCTTTCAACAGTCACTGTATGTGTCGAATCGGCTTCATATCCTGTGTGTGTTTCACTCAACTGAGCATCATCGGAAACTATCTTGCCATCAATCTTAGTTACGTAATAATAATCTTCCTTCAAATCCTCAGGAACGTCAGAATTCCAGTTAATTGTAATTGTTCCAGGTAGTGTTGGTGCATCTGTCAAGTTGGCTGATGCTATAGCTTTAGTAACCTTGTATACATCCGTTACCTCCGGAACAGTAAGTTCAAGGTCTGCACCCTCTAACTCGCCGATTCCGAACAACAAGTCATATTGATCACCGTGCGGAGCATCAACATGAGGTTCGAATGTAATTGAATAATGGATTACAGAACCACCTCTACCATCACTCTCAAATGTGTAATATTCTTGATCATATGTAACATCACTTGTCGCAGGTGTCTCTTCACCATAATAACTATAGTTATCATCTACTTCATCTGAACAAATCTTAATATACAACTGCTTTCCAACAAATTCTTCATCACCGATTCTAACATCAAACTTAACATTAACTTTGTTGCCGTCTTCGGCTACCGGAAGATGTCTATCATATATAGCTGCCTTGAGCTGCCATTGTGGTTCATCGGCATCTTTGTTAACTTTCATATCAGATACTTTTACTGAACCATCACTACGATAATTGATTTTCATCTTAGATCCATCAGTAATAGTAAAGTTCCATGGACTGGAAGCACTTGTTTTGTTCCATAGAGACTGATTACCAAAAATATAACTTACATCTTGTTCGAAAGAATCTATTCCAACAACTTTACCATCCAAATCGCTTGTATATGTTGCTGGTGCATTATTAAGATCACTTGTAAATGAAACAACCTTTACAGTATGGCTTCCGGATGATTTGGCCTGGCCAAAAGCATCAATTCCGTTAGTTGGATCATTCTGTGAATAGATTTGTGCTATAGCATATGCTGGTAGCATGTATGTATGTGTTGTTTCTGTTGTTGCCTCAGTCTCATACAACTTATCATCAACATAGTAAGCATATCCAACTATAGGAGATGCAGAAGTTATATTCCAATCTAACTTATCTGCTCGATACTTTTCCCAAGCAAGCTTTGTATCACCTGTTGCTTTAAATGAGTTAATAACATAATCAGAGTAGTTAAGAGTTGTCGTTTGTGTATCAACTTCAAGTCCGTCAACATAAGTTGTTAATGTTACAGTATGCGTTCCTTTGGACATTGATGAAATATCATAGGTAGCAGAATGCATTGTGCTATCAGATAATATTACAGTATCATCAATTTTAACTGTAAATGTTGCAGCAGCTGCAATAGCGTCACTAGAAGGCTCCCAACTAATATTGGCTATATCATTAGATACTGACGCAGCCAATCCAGTAGGCTTGTAATCTGCAGCTTTATCTTTTTTGATATAAATTACAAAACTATTATTATTAGCGTCCGTTACATCAACTCTATAAACGCCGTTCTCAACCAAGACGTTTTGTTGTATCGAAACGAATGCAGCTCCTGAATTAGTATAGTCATTACCGTTAATAGTAACTGTTTTATATGGTGCTCCGACACTCTTCTGTGGCAAATATAATTGATTATTGGTACAATTATCACCCACCTGCTTAAATTCTGCATATGCAGAAGGATAGCAAAACTGCCAGTTATGACTATCAGCGCCACCGAAGTCAATCCATTCTAGATTATCAGGAACATCCTCATCATCTAATGGATCAATCACGTCAATTGCATCTTCCACATCAAATCCAATACTATATGTATTTCCTCCCGAAGAAACAGTTAATGTAGTCATTCCTTCAGGGAAAGAATCTTGTTTAATATATATTACATCATTATTTTCTGTATTAGTACAGTAGTCAGTTCCTCTAACCAGAGTTGTGTCTCCTATTTTTACACTTGTAATATTAGCTGTAATTTCACTTGTAAAAGCTATTGCAATAAAATTAGTGTTAATATCAGCATTACCTTTATCGCCATATGTAGCTTGGCTTCCTTCTTTTACTAATTGACGATAAGCATTTTGATTAATAGCTTGGTGAGCCGTATTATTAATTTTCCACAAACGGCCATCGTAACCAGAACCAATTGTAGACCATTTTTCTGCCGCTGTTGTTGTAGGTGCTGCTGTTGTTGTTTCAACATTACTTACTTCAAACAACACATTATACTCACTACCATTAAAATCAAACGTTAATGTATTTCTTCCTAATGAGAACGCACTCTGCTTTATGTATATTACATCATCAGTAGTTGTATAATAATAATCTGTATCAGCTGTGAGAGTTGCATCGCCAACTTTCAGTGAAGTAAGTGTTTTTCCAGTCTGTCCTCTAACTGTCATTGATAAAATAGGTCCTGAGATAGTTGAATTTGCTTTATCTCCATATGTAACAGATGCTGGAACTGAAGGATCGAAGTTATTTGCCAACTGATAATATTCGTTGCCTCCACCCAATCCATGAAAACTATTCAATTCCATCTTCCATTCTCTTCCTGTTGCATCAATTGTAGAAGAACCCTGAAAAGATACTGGCACCCAATTACTAGTTGCTGTTGTTTCAGGTTCCTCATCATTTAACCAAATAGCATCAAGTCCATCTTTTCTGTTTTTGAAATAATCTTTAACCTGCTGAATTGCACTATTAGGATCATTTTCACCATTATAGCTTGTGTATGCAACTTTTCCTGCAGCTGCTTTTCCGTCAGCCACATATTTTAGATATCCATATCCATCGCCTGTATCCATTGTATCAATAGACCATCCGGCGCCATTATTTTCTTTAGGCAAATAGTTTCTTGTTGCAGAATTTGATATTTCATCTATAATTCCATCAATCACACCATCGTCAGCATACAAAGAAGCGATATACTCATTTATATCATCGTATTCAGATACCACTAATGCCTTGAACTGAGGTATCTCCATCAAATGATCAAACCAATCCATTCTTCTCTGATATTCAAGCTTATATGATGGCATATCATAGTTATTGTCACTAGAATAGTCCATGTCCCAAAGCGGGCCGCCATATATTTTGTCATTATGAACATAGAATCTAGTAGAACTTTGATTAAAATCCTTAGTAGTCATTATTTCGCTAATTACATAAAATTTAACAAATGATTCAATGTCAATATCTGCCTGAATTTTGGTCCAATTCTTATTCTTCAAATCCGTTTCAAAATTATTAAATAAATTCTGTACGGCCGTGACCTTTTCATTAAACAACTCTGTATTATCATCATAATCTCCAACAGTCTCTGGAGATCCAAAAATAAATGTCTGTCCGTATAATGTTGTCGTAAAATGAGCCTCTTGGCCAATAGCGTGTATTTCTTCCAATTCAAGAAGTGCTTCAGATACATGCGAAGCATGATTAGCAACATCTTGTGCTGGAATATTTACTCTTCCTTCGCCTGTTTCTACTGACTCAATCAGCACATAGTTACCCAAGTATACACCATTAAAATACAAGTCAATAAACTTGCAATTACTATTGTAATCCGGTGTGGCATTGTCAGACCACATTTGATGTGCTATGTTAAATCCCAAGTAATTTCTAATAAGAGATTTATCAAAAGCATTTGCTAACAAACTCCACTTCTTGGCTGGGGATGAAGAACCATCTAACCCAAACAAATCTTTACCCTTAGCAAAAGTAATGTTGTATGCTTTTTTTACAGCTCCTGCAGTAGAATTACCTCTAACCTTTACTGTTGTTTTTGTAGCGTCTTCAAAAATATCTGAATATGATCCGCCATCTTTGTCCACAACGGTAATAACTGCTTGCTGCTTGCCAACGCCATCCTTATCAATAACCCTCTTACCTTCTTGAGGCGTTGGTGTAAGAGATGTGTCATCAGTCTGAATGTAAATTTGAGCAATATCACCAAAGTTGCCTGCTGTTGCAGGAACATTTATTGTAGCTGATTGCTTAGAAGCTATACTGTAGTTTCCTTCCGAAAGAACGCACTTAAGTGTAACCGTGTGGTCACCATTAGAAATCCCTGCTGTTTTTAACTCGGATACTGTAAAGTAATCACCACTGCCTTTTACAGTTATTCCTGTTGCATTTCCATCAACAAAAACTTCATAGTTAGAAATGCCTGATGCATTATCAAACTTAGTTACATACTTCCCTGTATAAGATGAATAATCATTAATAGAAAAATTAAGAGCTTGAGAAGGAACCTTAATAATAACAGATGCATCAACATTCAAATCTGAACCACCCGCTGTGTAGTGTCCCACAAAACGCAGAGTATTCTCGCCACAAACAAACTTATCATATGTAACGTTATTGCCAACAGCATAAGATTCTGTTGAAGAATTAATAACCGTATTATTAAAAGTTAAAGTCTGAGAATTACCATGAGCTCCTGTTGTACAGTTAATATGATCAGCCGCAAAAGTGAAATTACCACCCGGGAATTTGTTATCATCTTGACCTTCATAATTAGTCACTATTGCATATTGAGTTCCCTCACCAAAATAAGCAGTTAAGTATGCATTTTCCTGCCAATTAAGTTCAGCTTCTTCTGATACACTTTCAGATGCTGCTTGTGTTGTACTTTTACTTTCTGTTTGACTCGCTGCTTGTGTAGTAGTTGTTCCTCCAGCACCACTTATTGTTAATTCAATATTCACTGTCTTTGTTGCAAATGAATAAACAATAGTATAGCTACCATTAGACAATGTACTAAGTTCTGATATATACACAAACCCACCATTGTCCTTATTCCCTAGGTCCTTTACTTGAACATCGTTTTGCTTAACAGTTACAGCAGCCGTATGTGCTCCCATTACATTATCAGCCCATGCAAACCCAAAACAGGCATCGGAAATAGTTGCACCACCAACATGATTATTGACAAAAGAATCATTATCACCCGAAATTGTTCCCACTGTGTAAGTAACACCATCAATTGTTAATTCCGCAGCCTTAACCGTTGTACTAGGCACATAAACAAGACTAGTTACAACCATAACTATCGCACTAATAAAAGCCACTAATTTCTTAAGTCTCTTCTTCATCTTTTTTCACCTTCCATTTGTGTCACGTTTTCTAGTTACTGTTCAATTTATCCGTCATCGCGATCATCTATTTATCACGTCTTCCCTTACCAATTATTAGCATCTATTAGATAAGTAATATATAGTAAAAAACCTTATTCAGACGCACTTTAAGATGCTATTATACACTTTAAATTTTAACATTCAGGTATTTTTTTTACAACAATTTCATCACTTTATCATCACTTTGTATACACATCTATACCGTAAAAAAATATGCCCACTTACATATGTCTAATTTTGTCTAAAAAATAAATAATTACTTGCACTTATTCTTTTTTTGTGCACCAAAAAAGTGGCACATCTTGTTATTCTTTCGGATTGAAAGCATAACATGTTGTACCACTTTTTTATTGTTTATTGCAGTCGTTATTCTGCAGTTCTGTAATCGTCTACTATTGTTTTTTCGTTAGGATTGAGTCCAACGTATCCATTCTGTGCAATCGTGTCAGCAACTTCAACAATTGACCTTGGTAAAGATGTTCTAGAAGCATAAACATACTGAGATAAACCATTGCCGTAAGTCAACTTGATATAACCTCTTGCGATGTACTCTCGTTTGTAATTGTTAGGCTTCACATTTATTATACCGCAGTAGAATGAATCGTCATCTCTCACATTGGAGTTGAGCAAGTTCACTCCGCCTAGTTTTTTGGTCTTGATGGCTGTTAGATTGTCATCAACTCTATTGCTGTTAGGAACAATCAACATTCCCCAAGAAAAACCACTACACTTAAGCGCTTCCTTAGTTATGTCCTGGCCAAGTTTGTTTTTGATGACCATATTGCACTTGAACTTGATACCGTCACGTCCGTCTAGGCAGATTGCCGCACCGTTTTGTGACATATCCACATCAATCTGATCTACAGTAGAAATAACTGTGTTTTCGCTTACTGTGACCGTCTCGCCCTTCTTGTAATACTTGCCATTCATAATGAATCCGTAGTTAGTATCATTGGACAAAACTAATTGGCCATCTCTTGCCACACTGTAATCCTTGTCATCTATTGTAACCTTGACTCTGGCAGATGTGGCCGGTGGCTCTGTAGTCTCTTCCTGAGTTGTCACTTCCTCAGTTGTGGACTGAACCTCTGTTGTTTGAAAAACACTTTCCCATGGATTAACAACAACATCACCAGGGTTATCCCCGGAATTATCATCAGCCATGACAAAAACAGAAAACATTGCTGTTATTGTTAGTGCTATTATTAAAACTTTTGTTTTCATAACTGTCTCCTAATCATAAGCCCGTTCATTGTTATAAAAATATGTTAACACTATATATTGATAGAAACAAGTTTTTATAATTTTTTGAAGCCTACTTAATTTTTTTGGTTGCTGACCAGGCGCCGTAAATAACTTGACCCGGCTTGATGTAAGCTCGCACTCTCACGTACAATTTCTTCTTGTTTTTGAGTTTCTTATGTTTTACTACAAGCTTAGCGCTATTCTTTTTGACAAACTTCTTAAACAACGCTTTTTTAAGTTTCTTAGCTGCCTTGGCTGTTGAGAATACTGCAACCTGATATCCTTTGACTCCTGCAACTTTGCGAATTGATATAGTCATAGACTTGGCTGATTTTTTCTTTGTAATCTTATTAATTTTGACCTTGGCAGGCTTTGTTGCTGCTGTATCATTGCTAGTTGCAGGCTGATTAGCTGTTGTAGTTATCACCTCTGCTGTTGTCGACTGAATCTCGGATTCTGCTTCTGTTGGCTGCACCTCTGAGCCAGCCTCTGTTGACTGCACTTCAGACTCTGCCTCTTTCGTTACATCTGTTAACGCCTCTGATGTTAGTTCTGCAGATGTTGAATCTGTTGCTGCTTCTGATGTTAGTTCTGCAGATGTTGAATCTGTTACTGCTTCTGATGTTGGCGCAACTGTTGTTGTTACCTCCGTTGTTAGCGCAACTGTTGTTGTTACCTCCGTTGTTGGCGCAACTGTTGTTTTTGCCTCTGTTGTTGGCTCGGCTGTTGTTGTCTCTTCTTCCTTCGGCATTGACGCAACATAAGCAGCCTCCATGTCTATGCCGTATTCTGTGCAAAGCCATGTGTTGCGGCGCTCTAGCCAATCTCTTAGGAAATCGATTGTGTCTGTCCAACTATTCCAATTAGATTCTGCTGCGTAGCTATATCCATCATCATACTTGATAGGCCATCCGGCACCTAGGTTGTCCTGGCTGGCGTAGTTTCTGTTGAAAGACTTGCCGTATCTGTTTGTTACATAATTGATGCTCAATGTTTCTACCGAATCCTGTCTATACAAGCTCTGGATTCGATATTGTAGAGCCTCGTATTTTTCTTTGACCTTCTGTTCGAATTCAGGTATCTTGAACAGTTCCTTGTACCAATTCATGGACTTGCACTTGTAACCTTTTGTGCTGTCGCCATTCACATAATAATCTGTGTAATATGATGACTTAAGGTTGCCGCTTGAAAGATCCAGATCCCATATAGGCCCAGCATAAACCTTGCCGCCCTCGACGCGGAATCTTGTGGAACTAAAGTTGAAATCCTGGTTCTTGAAAAGTTCATTAACTACATAGAAGTCAACGAACGAATCCACATCCATATACGCCTCCAAATCAGCATACTTGTGATTGCGCAGCATAGTTTCAAAGTCATTCAAAAAGTTTTTCACTCTTGCTATCTTGGCATCAACTTCCTGATCAGTTAGGTCATCGCCCTTTTCCGGATCATTGACGTCAAATGTTGTTCTAAGCACATCAGTTGTGAAGTGGTCCACGCCTTCTTCATTACGTGTTCCAATCTCTAGCAATATGTCATTAGACTCTGCGTTGTATGCATCGATGTCCACGCGGCCCTTTTTGGCCTCTACAGCCTCGCACAACTGATAGCTTCCCAAATACTTGCCGCTAACGTATAGCTCGACATATCTACTTTGGGATGCATACTTAACTCCATTTTCTAGCGCAAAATTATATGACAAAAAGTCCCTAACCAAAGACTTATCCATAGCATTAGCTAACAAGCACCACTTTTTGGCCTTGTCCATTCCAAGCAAGCTTGACTTGGAACTAAGCTTGATATTGTATCCTTTTTTAGGCTGGCCCGCTGTTGTGTTGCCGCGAACCTTCATGTTACAAAGCCCATCAGCAAAATCCTTGAAACGCTTAATAACGTCCGAATCCTTAACCGTGCCATCGTCACCTGTGTAGCCCAGTCCGTCTGTTCCGCCATCGCTGTCCACAACAGATACTGCGAAGTCGTTTTTGGTGTGGTATTCCTGGCTAATGTTTTTGCCCTCAATATAAACCTGAGGCATGTCTGAATGATCGCCTCGCGTAGGTTCCTTGGTAAATTCTGTAGTAAGTGCCTCTGACTCCACTGTAGTTTCATTTTCTGTAGTTACACATGTAACTGACATAGTGTGTCTGCCGTCGTCAAAAATAGCCAGATCTTTGTTCGTGAGATACTCTCCAGGCTTTTTAATTGACTTGATTGGAGACTTGGCCCCGTCAATATAAACATTGTACTTAGTCGCGTTCTCGCCCTCGTCAAAATAAATCATATACTTGCCAGTGTACTGGGCATATGATCTAACCTTGAGATTGCCAAAAACCTTTGGATCCGGGATGATTTCCTTAGGATCATCAAGGCCCCAAACTGCCATTTCATATATCGAAAAACCGTACGGAGTAGTACGTGTCATACAGTGCAATCTCAAATAACGAATTTCCTGCTCCTCGGCAAAAACAATCACATCAGTTCGCTGATGATAGTCAGAAGCGACAGTTTTGATGTCAGTGTAGTTGACACCATCTACTGATCCCTGAACGACGTATGACTTGGCCGAAGCATCTTCCCAAAACATTCCGATCGCTTTGATTTTGTAAACGTTGTGAAGATTAATATCAAGATCCTGGTTGTCAGCAGACTCCGTTTCCCATCTTGTGCCAAGTTTCTTGTCTCTGAGATCTTCACAAGACTGCTTGGTAGATGTACTTTCTACTTCTACGCCGTCGTAGTGAAGATAGTTGGCAAGTACTGTTCCATTAATTGACGCTCTATCTGCAATCAATTGGTTTTTTACAGTATTGTCGCCATTGTCAACTATACTAACCGTTGCCTCTATATCAGCTCTCGCTGTTTTCATATCAACGCCAAAACCTGTTACAGCTATTGCAGTAGCCATAACAGTCGCCAAAAATTTCTTTAATAACCTTTTCATTTTTTATACTTCCTATTCAATTATTCCGTGTTGCCTATGCAGCAACTGTTGGTAATTTTAATTGTAATATATTACTATTCCATTGTAAGTGGTTGTTTTATTATAGTTCAAAAAACCACACCGACTGCCCTTGTATTTTTTCAAACGAAAAGGACTTTGGCGCACCAAAGTCCCTCAATAGAGTACGAATCTTACCCTTAAATATTAAAGTGTTTTACCATACTTGAAGAATCTGTATCAGATGGGAAAAGATCTCCAAACTCATCTGAACCGACATCTCCTGGGGAATATCCATCGCCCCCGTTCATAACGTCATTTTCAACGTCAAACTTAATTGTTTCTAACTGTGGATCAACATACTTTTTCATAATTTCACCTCGCACTTGCGATTATTTCACCTTTTTAATCTTAGACCACTGTCCATATATAGCCTTATCTGCAGGTTTCTTGTAAGCTCTAACTCTTACGAACAAAGTCTTCTTACCTTTTAGTTTCTTAGAAGAAATAGTAAACTTAGTTTTATTCTTTTTAATGTATTTTTTGTAAAGAGCCTTCTTATTCTTCTTGGCTTGTTTCTTGTTTTTGTAAACAGCTACCTGGTAGCCTTTAATGTTTTTAACCTTCTTAAGTGTTATCTTAATCTTCTTAGCTGAAACCTTCTTGGCTTTTTTAATCTTTACCTTGCCCGGCTTAACTAAAGATTCACTGTCAGATGTATTAGTTACCTCTACTACCTGATTAGCGTCTGTTGTTGTAACAACTGATTCTGTCTCGCCACCTGAAGCCTGAGTAGTTTCTGTTCCCGGCTGTGTTGTTCCTGATTCAATAGGCAAGTCCGGTGTAGTCGTCTGTGTCTCAGTAAACAACTCACCCCATGGATTTGTTACAATATCACCTGGGTTTTCTTCGTCATCTGCATAAATTGTAAAAGTAAGACCCATAAGCAAAACAAGGGTCAACATCAAAATAGCTCTTTTCATTTTTTTACCTCTCGAATTTCCGGCATAACTTTGTAGTTCTGCACATTGTAAGAATATTCTAACACCAACAATATCAATAAACAAGTGAAGAAATTTTTAAAATCATTTTTATATCACTATATTTTAGTCGGAAACCAAAAAAGCCAGATTACTCCAAATCGAAATTGGACTAATCTGACTTTTGGGGAAGGAATTCCTTCACATTAACTTATATTATTTTTTGATCTTAACCTTTTTGATTGCTGACCATGGGCCATATAAGTAAGTGCCGTTTACTACCTTGTATGCTCTTACTCTTACGAACAATGACTTCTTGTTCTTAATCTTAGCTGAATTGATAGTAAATGTCTTCTTTGCTGTGTTCTTCTTGTACAATGCCTTTTTGTTCTTTTTAGCATTCTTCTTTGTTTTGAACACTGCCCATCTGTAACCTGTTGCGCCAGCTACCGCCTTAACAGTTACCTTAAGCTTCTTGGCTGATTTCTTTTTGGCTGCAATCTTCTTGATTGTAGCTTTGCCAGGTGCCTTAGGTGCTGTTGTTGGAGCAACTGTTGTAACTGGTGGCTTAACTTCGATTCCACTAACTTCAACAAGTGTCTCAGATCTTACAGCAGGAATTGTATAAATGTTTCCTTCCGGCTGAAGCATTTCGCCGTTGGCAGTTACCTTGAAGTTGAAGCCTTGCTGATAGCCGTCCTGAATTACTACTTCGAATCTAGCTGGTGTTCCGTATGTATATCTGTCAGAATCATCAAGTTTTCTAATAGTATAATGCTCGCCCTCAGCATATGTTACTGTAAGCTTTCTACCTGTCTCAACCATAACAGGAGTGTCAGCTGAAGCGTATGTATTGTTAGTTTCTTTGTATCTTACATAGTAAAGACCTGATTTGATATTGCTAATTGTATCACTGTAAATTGGTGCGTATGAACCAGCATCTGCAGGTCTGAATTCCATGCTTGTGCTTACGCCAAAAATAGCACCGTCCGCATTATCTACAATAGTAGAAGCGCGTGATTCGATATCTGTTGGAGCTGCCTTCTCTCCCTTTGTTACAGAGAATGCCTTAGTGCATGAAATGCCCTTGAAGTTAGGTGTCTCTGATACGAAAGCTTTAACGTAGTAGTCACCTGCATCTGTTGGAGGAGCTGCTGTGAAGCTTCCATCTAATGACTTACCATAGTGATATACTACCTGTCCAAACTTAGCACTTGCTGATGGCTTGTTAGGCTCTTCGCCATACTTCCATCCCTTAATATCAACTGTCTCGAACCACTCGTTTTCTGCCTGAGTAATATTAAATGATACTTCTGTCTCATCTGACAATCCCTTAATATCACCAGCCCAGTAGTAGTGGTCAAAATCTTTAAGTTTTAGTGTTACTGAGTACTCACCTGCATCTACTCCGCCTTCGTTAACAACAGCTGTATATAGGCTGTTATTAGGAATCTGTGCAGTTAGTGTCTCGCCTGTGTATACTCTGCTATCTAGAGTTGGGATTTCAACTTCTGTCTTAGGAGCAGCAATTGTTGCATCAGCTGCGTCAACGTTAAGCATTACACCGATTTCGTGGATAACATATCCATACGCTTTAGATCCACCAGAAATTTGAATCTTAATGAATCTAATACCACTCATTCCGTAACCGCTCTTATCGAAGTTGATAAAGTTTACGTTACCGTGTTCATTCTTAGCTTTGTAGCCCTTCTCATCAGCAACCAAAGCAAAGTAGTCATCTGAATATCTTTCAGCTACCCAAACTTTAGTATCTGCTGCGTATGTTCTAGGGTTACCATATTCGATTAATAGTTTTTCAATCTGATTTGTAGCATAGTTAGCGCCTAGGTCAATAACCATTGTTACAGGATCCTGTGCTGACTGTGTTCTAAGTGCAACATCAGCACCTTCGCCACTTCCTACTACACCGTCCAAAGCAACCTGTGCCTGATCAATGTTGTGGTCTTCATCATAGAATGAATCTAAGTCGATAATTCTTGATGTACCATTGTTTTTGACTGATGCAATGTTTCTTGTTCCCTCAAGAACCTTAAGGTACTCTGTATTGGCATCCAAAACTGTAACTGCATCACTGTTGATTCCATCAGAAATCGCACCGTCGTGAACTGCAACAATTGTTAGTGTATGCGTTCCGGCTTCAACGTTTTTGATCTCAAATGTCTCGCCAGCGCTAACACCTAGTGCAACCGGCTTACTCAAATCTCCGTCCAAGTAAACGTTATATAAGAAGTCTTCCTGGTTATCACCTGGCATTATTGTGTAGCTGATTACGTTGTAATCTGTTGATTCTACAACAACGCCTGCGGCATCATCACACTTAGGAGCATCAACTTTAACAGCGTTTGGTGCAATAACACCTGCTTCTGTTACGTGCATTCCGTAAGGTGGTGTCTTAGTATAATGTACTCTAATATATCTTGCTACACCTTCACAGTCTCTTAGGCTAGTTACTGTGTTATGTGCTGTAGCATCTGTGTATCTAGCTGAGTTAGTTATATAAACCTGGTTGTAGTGAACTCCGTCTGAAGAGTAACCTACGCTAAAGTTTCTTCCCTCAACTGTAATACTCTTGTCGCCTGTATTTCTGTAGTAAACTACTACATCCTCTAATGTTGATACATCGTATGTATCGCCTAGATCGATTACAAAATAGCATGGCTGATCCACACCCCAGCCTTCTTTTTCAGGACTTCCTGACAAAGCAGCAAAGTTAGTGAACTTACCATCGTTGATTGCTGTTACGCTTCCCTCGTTAACGAACTGTGATACAGATACAACCTTACCTAATGCCAAGTTGTATGCTGGATCTGTCATCTGGTTAACTAGTGGATATTCACCTTCAACGTATGTCTGAACCGGCTCAGACTTATCAGAAATGTTAGCGCCTCTTACAGCCTCAGCTGTAAATGTATATGTGCCTCTAATTAAATCTGTAATTCTTTCTGTTCCATTGCGAACACCTGCCAAAACAAGTCTTCCATCTCTGTAAACATTGGCTGTGTCTGTTCCAACAAGACCACTAATAGTAATCAACGCAACGCCTGGTTCAGGGTTTGTTACTGTTAGTGTTGGAGCATCAGGATAGTTACCCTTGCCAATGTGGAATTTTTTGACCTGTGTTAGGCCTGTGTAGTTATCTGTAGCAGGTACAGTAGCCTTAACATAATGATCACCTGTCATTGTTGGTACTGTCTCTGTGAAATCACCATCCTCAGTATCTGAGTAAGTGAATGTAGCGCTACCGAACTTAGCGCTAACTTGTGGTTCATTAGGTGTCTCACCTCTGCCCCACTCTTGAATTGTAAGATCACTTGTCCAAGCGTTTTCTGCCTGAGTAATCTCGAATGGTACTGTTACCTCATCTGTTCCAGCACCTTTGTTAGCTTTCCAGTAATTGTTATTGAAGTCCTTTAGTTTTAGAACTACATCATATGTACCTGCAGCTGTTCCACCATTGTTGCTAACTACTGTGTAGTCGTCACTTGCTGGAACATCAGCTTTAAGATTGCTTCCTGTATATGCTTTGCTTGCAATTACAGGAGAATCGATAGGATTTTTGGCTGTTGCAATAGTAGCATCATCTGTTGCTACGTTTAGTAGAACGCCAACTTCGTGGATTATGTAACCATAAGCGCATGCGTTGTTGTTAAGTTCTACCTTGACATATCTAACACCGCCTAGGCCATACTGACTCATGTCAAGATTGATTGTGTTGACATGATAAGTATCATCATTGTTTACTGCGTAACCTTCCTTGTCTGCTACTAATGTAAATGAATCAGCATCAGAAATTTCTGATACGTAAACCTTAGTGTTAGCTGCAAATGTATTGCCATTTTGATATTCAATCATCACTTTGTCGAACTGAGCCTTAGAATAGTTAGCACCTAGGTCGATAACAAATTCTACTGTTTTTTCTCCAGAAGCTGTTCTGAACGCTCTGTCAGCTCCCTCTCCGTGAGTAATGTCACCGTCAAGAATTAGCTGTGATGATTCTAATGTATAGTTTTCATTATAGAAAGATGAAGAACTAATAAGTGCTGCAGATGCATTGTTGCCCTTATAAGCAATGTTTTTGTTAGACATAAACTGCTGCTTCTCTGCTGTAGCCTGGTCTATTACTTCTACATCATTACTCTTAACACCAGTAGAAAGGTTGCCATTGTACTTACTTACAACAACAACATAATGTGTTCCCATAGAAACATTATTAACTGTATATTCCTGTCCAGGTTTAACATTCTCACCTACAAGCTTAGCGCCATCTAGATAAGCATCATAGCTGTATCCGTCCTGGTTATCTCCAGCAACAAAAGAATATGTAAGTTTCTCAACGTCATTAGACTGAGCTGCTACAGATGCAACGTTATCACATTCTTCAACCTGAACTTTGACAGGAGTAGATGCAAGAACTGCAATCTCCCTAATCTGGATACCATATCCACCAGTTTTAGGATATGTTACTCTCACATATCTAACTGTACCAGTAACTGATGATACATCATCAATTGTCTCGTGGTATTCACCTAGTTCTGTAACATTCTTTTCTGCTACTGCAACAGTGTTAAAAGCAGTTCCATTAACAGAATAGTCAATCTTGTATGACTTGTTAATTGGAGTTACATTAGCGTCTGAGTTCTTGTATGATACCCAAATCTCATCGATTGATGAAGCATCATAGTAATCGCCCAGGTCGATTGTGATGTAACTCTCGCCACCTTTACCCCAATCATTGTTAGTATTATCAATGATTGCGAAGTGCTGTGTTGTCAACGAACCGTCAGTAACCTTGTCTGCAGTTGTGTTGTCACCATCTGGCTTTGATGCATAGCATGTAACGTCCTTGCCAAGGGCAATATTGCGCGCTGTTGCAAGATCATCAACTGTGTCAGCCTTAACAACGCTTGGTGTAAAGCTAATTGATGAAGCAATCATAGCCACAGATAAAACTGCTGTTACTATCCTCCTTACTACTTGTTTCATAAAAACCTCCCTAAAATATGCCGTTATAACTTTTTAAAAAAATTCTAACACCATAACAAAACATTTTCAATACCGCTCAAAAATTCTGTACCTATGTTTGTTGTATGATTTTTCTGTTTGGTCGGAACCCCTTATTTTATGGGATGTTGAGGGTTTATGCACTTTTTTGTATTTTTACACATTACCTTATTCGTACAAAAAATGGGTACCAAGGCTTACAAAAATATATTTATCTTTTTTTGCAGGCATGTTAAAAGGGCATCGGATTAACCGATGCCCTCTTTATTAGTTAATATTATTTAACTTTTACTTTTTTAATCTTAGACCAAGCGCCGAATACTTTCTTCTTTCCATCTAAGTTATAAGCTCTTGCTCTTACGAATAATTTCTTTTTGCCCTTAAGCTTTTTGCCCTTAAGTTTTACCTTAACGCTCTTGCTATATTTCTTAACAATAGCTTTCTTGTTCTTCTTAGCGTTCTTCTTGCTCTTATAAACAGCAACCTGGTAACCCTTAGCGTTCTTAGCCTTCTTAAGTGTTACTTTAAGCTTCTTAGCTGATTTTTTCTTCTTAGCTATCTTCTTAATTTTAACCTTAGATGGCTTAGCAACCTTCTTAGGTGCAACTGTTGTTTTAACTTCCTGTGTAGGAGCTGCAGTTGTAACATCGCCTGATGGAGCTTCTGTAGGAGCTACTGTAGCTGACTCTGTTGGAGCTACTGTAGTTGATTCTACTGGAGCCTCAGTAGTTGACTCTACTGGAGCTGTTGTTTCTCTCTCATCATCTGGATATACTTCATTGTCTTCTGAATCATAAATAACTGGATCAGATAGATCAGCTACTGCATTAAGTGAAACATAACCAAATGCAAAGTTAAATGTTGCTACACCGTCTTCGTTAGCCGTTGCTTTGATTTCTATTGTTTCATAATCACCATTAGCTGGCTGAATAATTTCTGTATCAGGAGCTGATGAAGTATAGTACTTAACTGAATCGCCAACAGCGAATAGGTCTACTAACATTGTGTATTCTTCACCTGGAGTTAGGTTAGAGATAGACTTTCTAACCTGGAAGCCCCATTTATCCCACCAGTTTGATGAGTGCTGCTGAACAGCAATATGGTCTTCGTCACCATCTTCAACTGCTGCTGAAGCTGTAACGTTATTCCAGTAAGCAACGAATACTTCCCATCCACCAACTGCGAACCACTGAGCGTTTACATCACCACTCTGTTCATCGTATGTAGATTCTGTAACTTCAAAATTATCTTCATTAATATCAGTTAGATCATTTGGTCCAAATGGAACAAACTCACCTTCATCTTCTTCTGTTGTAGTTTCAACATCACCTGTAGGAGCTTCTGTTGTTGATTCAACTTCTCCTGTAGGAGCTTCTGTTGTTGATTCCTCAGCTGGAACACCAGTCTCAACAACAAATGTCATTACATCACCATTTTCAAATGTAACGTCGATTACTGAGTAAGCATTCTCAGCCAAAAGTGTTGGGTCAATCTTAACTAGACCATATACAGCCTCAACAACTGCCTCTGTATCCTGAACACCATTTACTGCAACCGCTGTAGGAATACCTACCATTGTTGCATCATATGCCATGCTTAATGATTTACCTGCATCTTCAAATGAAACCACAAGACCTGGAGCTGATTCTTTTACAGCAAGTCCGATAGATACATCACCTGAAGTCATTGTATCATAGTCAAGATCAGCAGGATCAAAACCTGGATCATAAGGTGCTACTGTTGGTCCTTCTTCTGTTGTAGGCTCAACTGCTGTAGAAACTTCTTCTGCTGTTGTAGGCTCAACTGCTGTAGAAACTTCTTCTGCTGTTGTAGGCTCTCCACCTGGAATAGTGATTTCAACTTCACCATAACCTATTTTCTGACCAAAAGCATTGAATGCTTCAACTATAAACTTATATGTTCCACCTGGTTTTACTTCAACTGAATTATCTACTGTTTTAATAACATGATCAACACCTGCCATAGGCTGGCCTGCCTGTGTATTAAAATTCCAGCCATTAGCTGCAATAACACCATTATTAGCATCTACAGACTGTAGATAAGCATAAGCTTTAGCTGTGCCAGTTGGGTTAGTCCAATTAGCCCAAATGTCTCCGTTATTTGCAATCTGTGTTGCATCAGGTGTGATAGTAATATCTTCTACTTCAACATCACCTGTTGGTGGTACCATTTCTTCAACATCAACTTTTAGAGTGTGCACGCCTTCAGTAAAATCATATGATGTATTACATATATGTTTATACTCAGTAGCATTATCAACTGAAGCAGTATAAATAGCATTTCCATCATACAATAACGAAATAGTATACACCTTTGTTGCGTCCAAATTCTGAACATTAAATGCAACCTGTGTTATCCACTCATTAGTAGCATTTTTGTTAGTAACATCAATCATCATAGAATATGGATCATCAAAATTAGGGTATAAATTAACATCTGCTATTGCAGCATCCCAATGTCCAGCATAGATGCCTGAAATACCTTCTACCTGATAATGTTTGTCTCCGTCATTATCATAACCCTCTGCTGTGATATTTACCCAATTGTTATTTGTTGAGTAGTAATCAGCAGCATTTGCCGTAGCTGGTGCATATGAAATACCTGCAATTACTAAAGCTATTGCACTTACAACCGCTACGATTTTCTTACTAATTTTACTTAGTCTCATTGCGAAAATCTCCTTTCATACTATTAAATTTTCCCAAGTTTCCGCACAACTTGCGATGTTTCAATTATAGCAAACCAACAATTACAATTCAATGCAAAAAGTACAGATTTTCAAAAATACTATTACATTTTCAAAAAAACATTATAATCGAGTAGGAGGGAAAATTAAACAAATTTTCCCGACCTCTCACACCACCGTACGTACGGTTCCGTATACGGCGGTTCAATCAACTTAACAAGTAAC
>CACYHD010000003.1 GCA_902774125.1 uncultured Lachnospiraceae bacterium | reverse complement strand
AAGATATTATCTAAGTATCCTATTGAAAAAGTTCTTATTGAAGAGCCGGCACTAGAGGATTTATTTATGCATTATTATGAGGAGGAACAGTAAATGTTTAAAAGAGAAATGAAGATAAATTTAAAAAACTTCCTCATATGGACAGGAATTTTGTTAGCACTTTTTTTGATGGTGTATTTGATTTATCCTTCGCTGGTGGATGAAAAAAATATCTCTAGCATGAATGATATGATGAAGATGTTTCCGGAGGATGTTTTAAAAGCCTTCAATATGGATATTTCAGGAATTGATTCAGCTTTTGGATGGCTAAAGACAGAAGGATTTGTGTTTTTATTGTTAATAACTGGAGTATATAGCAGCATCCTAGGATCAAACATTTTACTTAAAGAAGAAAATGATAAAACCATCGAGTATTTAAATAGTTTACCTATTAATTATATCGGCCTCTATCTAAGTGGCGATTTCAATAAAAAAGAATATTTGTGTTTAAGTGTTACGCCGTGGTTTTCATCCGTTGTTTTCTTTAGCTTATCGCTATTTTTATCGACCTTTACTCATAAAACTAAAAAAGTCTTTGGAATGAGTTTGGGTATCGTATTTATCAGTTACTTTTTACAGATATTATCACAGATGAGCGAGAAGGCTGAAAAAATAAAGTATCTGTCTATTTTTACATTGGCAGATATTAGAAATGTAATTGAAAAGCAAACCCTAAATGCAGGGATGATTAGTGTGGCCATAGTTTTAACCATAATCTTTTTAGTAATGGCTGCTATTCATTATGACAGAAAAGAACTAGTTTAATTAGAACTGGAAAAACATAAGTACAATAACCATCAGTAAATAATTTGACTGATGGTTTCTTTTTTTATAAAAACCTATTAACCCTATAGATTTTAGTACAAATAATGTTTATAATAGAAATATAATTGTATATAAGTTTATTGGATAATAAATTTATGTTCAAGTTTGGAAAATATTTGTTATGAAATCTAAAACTCAAAACAAAGGAATTATTAACAGTACAAAAGAGGAGAATACCGAGAAAACTCCTAAAAAAAATACAAATGAAACAGCTAAGCCTGTTAGAAAGATTTCTACGAAAAGATTGATTATCAATCTTTTGATTAAAATTTCTATAATTGCAGTTGTGATTATACTTGTATTGAATTTTGTTATTGGAATTACAATTAATTACGGTAATAATATGCATCCAGCTATTAATGATGGGGACTTAGTTGTTTCACTAAGACTTCAAAGACCATATCTTAACGCTGTTGTTGTATATAACAAGGACGAAAAAAAGTGTGTAGGAAGAGTTATTGCACTTCCAG
Organism: uncultured Lachnospiraceae bacterium; assembly: GCA_902774125.1. Classification (GTDB taxonomy): domain Bacteria; phylum Bacillota; class Clostridia; order Lachnospirales; family Lachnospiraceae; genus Eubacterium_G. The sequence continues at coordinate 55,754 of CACYHD010000003.1, read as the reverse complement.
GAAATGAAGTTAACATTACGGATAAGGGAGAATTATTCGTCAACGGAGTTTTGGCTGTCGAGGATGTTTATTATCCGACTTTTAAAGATCCTAATTCAACAATAAAATATCCTTATACAGTTGAGGAAGGTAAAGCTTTTATTTTAAACGACTATAGAGAAAAAACGGAAGATAGCCGTCGGTTTGGAACTATTGATATGGATGATATTGATGGACCACTTATTTTCTCTTTACGTCGCAGAGGATTTTAATTTATATTTAAATGCATTTGTGGAGAGTAATGCTTTAAGTTATAAAAACATTTAATCACAAAAGGAGGTATTATTATGAAGAGTTTAATTAAAGGATTAATGGCTTCGGTATTTACATTGGCGTTGGCTCTTGGTTTTTATGTAGTAAGCACACCTGCGGAAACTACTTATACACCATGCGGTGGCACAACAACAATTGTAAAGAATCTTGTAGTTGATTCGGATGCTAATATTCCAAACGTTGAGTTTGATTTCCAAATTAGAAGAGGCTCGACAGTTGCTGCTACAGCAACTACTTTGGAAATTTTAAATTCATCTACTGGTGGAAGTTCTATTGGATCAGCACAGTTTTCTAATTCAGATACGGCTAGTACTATACCAGGACTTCCTTCTGATGCAGACCCAAATAATCCAACGGCAGGAAAGAAATATGCGCAAAAGTCGGTTACAGTTACTTTCCAGCCTAACACTTTTACTAGACCGGGTGTGTACAGATATGCAATTGAAGAAACTGATAATCACCTACCAGGTGTTACTTATGATTCTAACGCTATGAGATATTTGGATGTATTTGTTGTTACTGATGCTAATAATGTTCTCTCGGTTGACAGTTATGTACTTAGAGATGAAGCTACCAACATTAATAAGGATGGTGAGTATGTAACAAATCCAGATGTAAAAAGTTCAGGATATACCAACACACTTACACAGCATGATTTTAGTTTCAACAAGACAATCACAGGTAATCAAGGTGATAAGAACAAGAGATTTACCTTTACTCTAAGTATATCCGGAGCAAACCCAGGTGTATATCCATTGGTAACAAATGATGTAACAGGAGACCCAACTTATATTACTGTTGAAAACAATGGAACAGTAACTACTACATTCTCTTTGACTAACGGTAGTAGTTTACAGGTTCTTGGCTTGAACCAAGGTGCTGTATGTTCTGTATCAGAAGCAGAACAAGATTATACAGCTTCATACATTCTTGATAGTGGAAGTACAGTGTCAGGTAATAGTACAGGTAATATTACCTTAGCTAACTCTGATCACGAGGTTGCTTTTACTAACAGACGTGATGGGATTATTCCAACAGGTATTATTATAGCTATAGCACCATACGCTATTGGAATTCTTTTAATAGGAGCAATTGCTATTTTTGCTATTAGCAGAAAGAGAAGAGCGGCATATTAATATTGATTAGGTTCTAGTGGTAACCCATATTTAGTAAAGAATTATACGATACAGGTTGGATGCGGAAACCAGCCTGTGTATAATTCTTTATTTGATAAAAGAGAAAATGTTACGAAAGAGTATTATATTTGCGAATAAAACTGTAGATCGTATCGTAGCTATTGCTATGATTATATTATTTTTGATTTGTTTATATGCAATGGTGGATGCTTATATGATTTATAGCGGAGCAAGTGATAATAGCATATTAAGCTATAAACCTAATGCTGGAAATACAGATGATTTAAAAAAATTATCTAAGAATGCGGTGGCATGGCTGACTATTGATGGTACAAGGATAGATTATCCAGTTATGCAAGGAAAAACAAATGAGGAGTATCTTAATAAGGATCCTTTTGGGGAGTTTTCCTTGTCAGGAAGTATATTTTTGGATAGCAGAAACAGCAAAACATTTAGTGATGATTACTCATTAGTTTATGGTCATCATATGGAATATGGTGTTATGTTTGGCGCCCTTGATAATTACAAGGACAAAAAATACTTCAATGAACATACAACAGGTAAGTTAACTGTTGTGAATGGAAAGGAATATCAAATCACTATTTTTGCATCGTGTATAGCGATGGCTACGGATAAAGTGATTTTTGATCCTCCGGAAAGTGTTAACAGTATACGTTTGAAGTATTTGAAGAAGCATGCGTTAATATATGAACCAAAGGAAGTCAATGAACAATCTAAATTGATTGCTCTATCCACCTGTCAGTCAGCTGATAGTAATGAACGAATGATTGTTTTTGGAGTATTGAAATGATAACAGGTGTAAAGTATGAAGAAATTATTAACGATAGGCATAATTCTAATTATTGCCATAGGAAAGTTTAATATTTTAGCATATGCTTCAAGCTATAACCCTGTCAAGTCGGATATCGTTGTGGAAGTAAAAGAAGGTGGAACCGTAACTATAACACCTTCTGTAAATTCCCCTATACCAGATAAAACGAGTCTTTATATAAAGGATGGAGAATATGGTAAGTTCCAGATAACTTTTACAAGTGTGGGAGTATATGATTATACGGTTAAATCTGTTCCCGATAAGAGAAAACTGGAGTTTGATGATAAAGAATACAAAGTAAGGATTTATGTTACTGATGAAGGTGGAGAACTAGCTTCGACCATTATTGCATCAACTAGTGATAATAAATACAGCGCCCATTCAGATGCGAAAGGATACTTACCTTATGGACCTGAACGACTTTTTTTTAAGAATGTAGTGCCTAGGGAAAAAACAACACAGAAAAATAAGAAGGACGATTCTCAAAACAATAAAGACAAAAATAATAAGAAAAACGATAAAAATAATAAAGACAATAAAGATGGTGGAAACAATGTTAGCAATTTAGATAAAAATAAAAATCCCAAAACAGAAGACGATTCAAAAATGGAATTTTATTTTTTGATAGCTATGTTAGCATCAGCAGGATTGTTGTTACTGTCGATTTTTGATTTGAGGGATACTCAAAAAATGATTAAAGAGGTAAAGGATAGTTGAATAGACAAATGTAAATAATAGAGTTTTTAATAAGGAAGAGGGGAGGCGATTACTATGAAGAAGTATTCAGTTATAATTCATAGGGTTAAACTGCGCATCGCCTCTTTTTTGATGCGACTAAGAAATAACAAAAAGCATTTTGCCAAGGTAATTGCATTTAGTTTAGTTCTTGCGTTAATCATGGGAAGAGTTGCCACATATTACGTATCTGGGGCCGGTGCAACTGAGGTTCCTACATCTGAAAGAACTGAAGAGGTTACGTCAGATGGAAATGAAGTAGCTGCTGTAAATGAGAATAAAGAGACTACGGAAAGTAAAGACCAAGTGACTAGTGAGGCTACTACTAAACATCAAAAAAAAGCAAAGAATAAGAATAGCAAGAATGCCGACAAGAAGGCAGAAAAACAATACAAGAAAACTAGATTTAAAGTATATCCTGAAAAAGGCAAAACAAATAAAAAAGTTATTCTAAATGGACTTATGCCAACGGATGCTTCTGTCAAAGTAGTTGATGTTGCTAAAAAATATACCAGCAAAAAGGGATATACAAATCTTTCAAAGAAAAATCCTAAGTCATCTCTTATCGCGGCTTATGATATTACTATTATCGATGATAAAAAAGAATATCAGCCTGATATGAATAAGCCTATTCAAGTTGAGATAACAAATCCAAAACTTAAAGATGCATCAAGTATTGAAATATGGCATATCAAAGATGATGGCAAAAAAGAAAAGATTAAAAAATATATAAATCAAAAAGGAACTGTCTCTTTTGAAGCGACAGGATTTAGTGTTTACGCGATAGTAGATATTTCAGATCCTTATTCAATAGAGGAAATAAGCGGCTTGAGTGATTTGGATTCAAATAGAGCTACCGCAGGTTTTTGCATGTACTATGGAAGTAATATTTTTTTCACTCAAGAACTCAATGCGAATGGTGCTTTGATAGAGAATAGTAATCCGGCGAATGCAGCTAGATGGTTCTTCACCAAAGCCGGCAATTATTATAAGATTTCGACGATAGTAAATGGCTTCGAAAAGTTTATTCATACTAAAGCGGGCAATGAAATTGAGTTGAGTGATAGCGCTGATCTCTTTTCAATTACATCAGCTGGAAATAATAGTTACTACATCAAAAACAGTATTGAAAATAAATGGATACAGCATTCTGGAAGTGGTAATGGAATAAGATACTATCAGTCGAACTCTAATGCTACTAATTCAAAAATAAAGATTGTTTTTGCAGATTCTATGGAGATACCAGCGGATTATTATAATATTAATGGTAAGAGTTTTGGTATTATGAGCTATCCTGGTGGTACACAGGGATATGCTTTTATGACCGATGGGAATAATAATTATTTGTCGATGCTCGCACTTAGTGTTAGAAGAGAAAATGGTAGCAAAACTCTTTACGTGTCTGAAGATAGTGACATAACAATGTGGAAGTTCCACTATGTGTCAGATATTAATTACAAGATTTCTACCACTGTAAATGGTGAAACCAAATATCTTAATATTGGTAATACTATAACTTTAGTGGATGAGAATCAGGCGTCGTTAATCACGGTGACTACCGACAGCAATGAGCATATAAAACTATCAGCTAATGGCAAGTCTCTAGCATTTAATGGCAATAATTTTGTCACTGCTAATACATCAGCTGGTGATAACAGTCAATGGCTTCATTTGGTTGAAATTTCAGAGCTTACGCAGGAAGACTATGTTACATACTATGCAGATAAAGTAAGTATTTCTGAAGTTCCAGATGGTGCACGAGTTATCGTGTATACTCGTGTTTGGAATCCTGCGACTACAAAGTATGATTTCTATGCCATTGATCATGACGGAACTCTTTATCCATGTTATGAAAGAGGAGATAATCTTACATGGGTAGGTAGTAGAATAAATACACTACTATGGGATTTTACAGAGTATCATTATGACGATGGAACTCCTAACTATTATTATGAATTATATAATGGTTATTCACATAAGTTTATTGCACCGCAACTAGGTGGCAATCAGGTTCTTTCTGATAGTAAAATTGGTATTAACTTACCTGGAAGACATTATGGCGAATATTATTCAGAGATTTTAGCTTGGGATACACCATATTATGCATATGCTGGATTACAATCAGATATTAGTAACTATAGGGTTACAATAGGACCTAAAGCTGATGCGGATAGTTTCTATTTTGCAATAATTCAAAATCCAACATCTTCACTCACTCCGGTTAATACACTTAATAACGAAGATTATGGAATCCAAATGAGGATGATTGACTTCCCGGACCAACCGGACTCTCAAGGACATAGTTATCAAAATGATTTCCTAGGAGTAAATGGTGATTATAAGGTGAATCCAACACAGGGAATTCTATCAAATTATATTGACACTGCAACAGGATATCCAAATGTTACTTATAGCGGATCATCTTTATCGCAATTATATAGTGGAGCGTCTGACGTAAATCATTTATTCCTAGAGAGTACACATGAAGACAGCGGATACTTTGAATTTGATAGTAGTCAGAACTTTGCCACACTTATTAAACCAAATGGAAGTATAGGAAATGATTTTACGGTTTATAAGGAATTAGGAACAACGGATACATACGACAGAACGACATTGAAGCATGGACAGTTTTTGCCATATAACACGATTACAGCAGGTGTATATGCCGTTAAGAATCCTGAAAACATATATGGTCCTTTGGCACAGTATAGTAATCCAAATATCGGAAAACTACCTGAAAGCGATCCTCGTAAATATGAGAGACTTCATCTAGTAAATGGCAAAACTAATTATTACAATGGTATGGAATTGAGTGCTGCTATGGTCAAGACTCCTAGTGGTAAGGATTCCTGGGGACATGATATTGTATTTGAATTTACCGGTGATGATGATTTTTGGTTTTATGTTGATAATGAATTAGTTATTGACCTAGGAGGAATTCACTCAGCACTAGAAGGCACGGTAAACTTTGCTACAGGAAAGGTAGTAGTAGACGGTGTTGAAACAAATCTAAGGGCGATATTTAAGAAAAATTATGAAGAAAGAAATCCACAGGCAACAACCACAGAGGTTAATGCCTTTTTGGCAGAATATTTCGATGAGGGAGAAAACTTTTTCAAAGATTACTCCACTCATACAATGAAACTATATTATATGGAGCGAGGTGCGGGAGCATCTAACCTTCATATGAGATTTAATTTGGCTCCAGTTGTTCCGGGAAATGTTATATTGACGAAGAGAGTAACAGGATCAGATGATATAGATTTCAATCTAGTAGAGTATCCGTTCCAAATCTGGTATAAGGATGAGGAAACTGGTGCAGAACATTTATTGACTAATAATCAGTTTATTTCAGTCAATTATCAAAACTCAATTCAAAAAGTAGAGTATGAGCCGACCTATACGCCGCATAACAGTACGGTAACTTATAATTCAGTATACTTTTTGAATCCTGCGAAGAGTGCGGAAATTAAATTCCCTGCCAATACCATTCAATATAAGATAGTTGAATGTGGTATTAATAGTGAAGTATACGATAATGTAAAAATCAATGATACAACAATTGCAGGAACCACAATAAGTGGAACTGATAGGAAATGTTATGATTCGGGATGGCTCAGCGTGGCCGAAAGACCGACTATCATGTTTGACAATCATGTAAACGAGCAGGCCCTTAGAACATTTAGTTTCCAAAAAAAAATATATGATGAGAGCGGAAATGAATTATCTAGACAACAGGATACTACAGTATTTAGCTTTAGATTATACTTAAGTAATGGTTCGGATGATGATTTGGAATTTGCTAATATGGTTAAGTATTATGTAACGGATCCAAGTGGACATCTTTGCTCATGGAATCATTCTACACAGTCATTTGAAGCATCAAATCAAAGCAATTATGCTTCATTGACGGCTGCTCAAAAGGCACAGTTTACTTTTGAAACATCAATGAATGGAGCTATCTCTAAGATTCCTGCAGGATATACTGTGGAAGTTCCTAATATACCTGTTGGAACTAAGTTTAAGGTTGTTGAAAGAGATAATGAAATTCCAAAGGGATATAACTTCCAGAGTTATGAACGAATTGGTGGTAGCTATCACGCGGAAGATGGCGATACTATGAATTCCGGATGGGTACGAGCGAACGAATCGCCTAAGATGGTCGTTAATAATAAGCGTGGTTGGACAATTGAGGTTAACAAAGATTGGAGTGACAAATCATTTTCAACTGATCATGATCCAATATATATCGCGGCATACAACGGAAACGTATTGATTCCGGGCACTGTATGTTGTTTGAAATATCCTACAATAACTAAGAGATATTTCTTTGATAATTTGGCGACTGGAGCTGATTTTGAAGATTATAAAGTTTATGAAGTAGAGCTAACCAATCCGGTTGTAAATGCGGACGGTGAGTTGGTATCATATGACGCAATAAGTAAACGTTTACAGGACGGAGACAATACTACAATTAACACAGTTACAAGTCATACGAGTATCTCGGCTCCATATAACTATTTCGTAACATACGATTATGGAACTCCATACACTCAATCAGAAGGAACTAGTCAGGTAGATAATGTTAGGGAGGATATTATAACAAATACCCGAACCGGTGGTGTTGTTATGACACTTTATGATATGCATACTAACGAACCACTATCGGGCGGAGAGTTTACACTGATGGAAGGAAATAATTCTTTAGGAACCTTCACTTCAGACTCACGCGGTAGAATTACTATTCTTTATGACTTCGAAAAGAATGTTAACTACACTTTGACTCAAACAGGAACACCACTAGGATATATCAAACTACCTAATCCTGTCGTATTCTCTATCGGAAACGATAATTCTGTTACGATTAATGGAAATGATCCAGAGTGGCAAAATGGTAGAGTTAATGAAGTGCCAGGTGATACTATAATTGCTTACATTAATGTTTATAATAAGCCGTATGTTTTGAGCGCTATAAAGGTTGATGGAGCAACAGATAGAGCGTTAGCAGATGCACACTTTGCTTTGTATAGAAGTGTCCAAGGTCTTGGAGGACCGGTAAAAGATTTGAATCCAATCCCAGGTTATGCTGATTTAGTTAGTGACTCAAATGGTGTTATTCCTAAGATTGATAATACCCTAACTCCTGGAAAGTATTATTTGACTGAAGTGAGCGCACCGAGCGGTTACGATATACACTACGATGATATTGTTTTTGTTATTAGCGAAGATGGAAACATTAGTATAGAGGGCGCAGAACACCAAGAACACCTGGTAATTACTGGAACTACACAATGTAATTATACCTTCCAGATTCCTAATTTTAGAAATGAACCTGTAGAACTTATGCTAACCAAAACAGTAACAGGTTCATTTGGTGATAAAAATAAGCAGTTTACATTTGTGCTTGAAGTGGAAAATGCAGATGCTGAAGACGAATTCACATGGACCAAAAATAATGTTGCACAGCATGAGCCGTTGCATACTGAGAGTACATTTACTATGGGACACGGAGACATTGTCAAAATAATGATTCCTGTAAATACGCATGTTACTATTACTGAGCATAACGAAGATTATGTAACTAGATTTGTTTTTAACAATACAGGAGTAAGTGTTGGAAACACGGATACATTCTTGTTGGCGCATAACTCAACTCTTGCAGTAACTAATAACCTAGACGCTATAATCCCAGTAGGTGTATTTAATGTAGTCGCAGGAGTAGCGGTTGTTTGCTTGGCGATAGGTTGCTTTGTTATAATAGTTAAGAAACGTCGTAAAAAAAGAATTGTTAGTTAATAACAAGATAGCGTTGTAAAAAATGAACTTATAATAATATCAAGAAGCTTCATAAAAAGGAGTCGTTAGTGAACAATAAGAAAGTGAAAAAAATAATATTTTTATTGCTTACAATATTTCTTGTTGGCGTGCTTATATATTCTCTGTATCAAAGCTTAATTATTTACATCCCGCAGATGCAAGAGCAGGATAGGTTTAGTGAGATAAAGAGAATTGTAAAACAGGATAAAAATCAAGCTGACAGCAAGCATAAGTTTGATGAATTGACGAGAATGAATGATGATTTCACTGGTTGGCTTAAAATAAAAAAAACGGAAATAGACTATCCGGTTGTAAGTCCTCCTGGAAATGATGCGGAGTATTATCTGCACAGAGATTTTGATAAGAATTATTCTTTTTCTGGAACACCTTATATAGGCGCGGGAACTGATGAAGATTCAGATTCATTCATTATCTATGCTCACAATATGAAAAATGGCACAATGTTTGGTGACTTAGACGATTACAAAGATAAGGATTGGGCTAAGAAGCATAAAATCGTAGAGTTTGAAACTACAAGCGAAAAACGAAAGTATTGTGTTTTTGCAGCGATTCAGACGAAAGTCGGTAGCAAGGATGAGTACAAATACTATAATAAGACTGGTAATCTAAATGAAAAAGAATATGCAGACTATCTTAAAGAGATTAAAGAGATATCTTTAATCGATATAGGAACTTATCCGGAAAAGAAAACTCAAATTCTTATGTTATCCACGTGCAGTTATCATACTGAAAACGGGCGTTTCGTTGTATTTGCGTATAGGACGAATTAATTAATATTTGAAGAGCCTCTAAAGCTACAAGGATTATTGAAATCCTTGTAGCTTTTTTTGTTAAGTATTGATTGAAGCAAGAATCCGGGAGCTGATAAACCGAAGAAATACTTGCTAAGTATTAGAATAATATATTCGTTAATAGCGCAATAATATCGACTTTTACCCTCTAGTTTATGATAAAATAATACATATTATTGTATTTAACAATATGACGGAAGAGTTAGGCGATGACAGAATTGTATTAAGAAAAAACTGTAGGAGCTAAAGGAGAGAATGAGGTTAAAAGATGGCTACACATTAATGCATGAACATATGTCTATCGATTTGACTGAGGGCGACCTTGGGTCAGATAGCTTTGATATACTCTGCAGTGACTTGAAGCAGGCATATGATTACGGTGTTAGAAATATAATTGATATGACTAATCAGTCTATGGGGAGGGATCCAGAGTATGTAGCGAAGCTAATGGAAGAAACAGGAATTAATGTTGTTATGTCAACTGGATATTACTTGGATAAATTTATCGGTCCATATGTGAAAGATTATACAGTTGACCAATTGGCTGAGAAGTCTATTAAAGATTTAACCGAGGGAATAGACGACAGTGGCATTAAGGCTGGAGTGATCGGTGAGATAGCGTGGTGTCACGAGGGACCAACTGATATGGAGCTTAAGGCGTGGGAAGCTATGTGCATTGCCGCTGCCCATACAGGTGCGGTTGTCTCTACACATCCTAGTCGCGGTATTCAACAACTACCACAGGCTGAATACTTGCTCGAGAGAGGCATTAGTCCTAAAAAAATAGTGATAGGCCATATAGAGTTTTTCCCTGATGATAATACGCTCAAAAAGCTACTAGATACGGGAGTTTACATTGGCGTAGATATGGTTGGAAAGCTTGGTGGCAAGGGAGACGAGTATCGTGCTGACACGGTGGCTAAGTTAAAAGAGTGGGGGCGTTTGTCACAGGTCGTTTTGTCACTTGACCTTTGTCGTAAGCAGGACCTTAAATCGTGCGGTGGCTACGGTTATGCACATTTTTTTGAAAGCTTTATTCCAATGCTAGAGAAGCGTGGAATCACATCAGACGATATTGAATTAATGTTGTCAAAAAATCCTCGAATGATTTTTGACTAGTTTAGAAATAATCACGAGGAATTAAATAAAAAACTTAGAATTATGGAGAATTAAATGAAAAGCTCAGAAATAATGAAAAAATATAAGATAAACGGAGCGCTGACAGGCAAAAAGCTTATGAAATATCTTCCGTTTATGATAATGACCAATCTCTCGACACTACTATTAGTGTCTGTTGATGGAATAGTAGTTGGAAACTTCGTTGGAACAAAGGCATTGTCATCGGTCAATATTTTTTCACCGATAGTTGTAGTAATAGGCGTCCTTTCCAACTATTTTGCTGCAGGTATCTCGACACAATTGTCTGTCTGTATGGGAACGAGCGACATGGATGGAATAAGTCGAGTCAAAGACGCATCCAAAAAAATAATGATTGCCGCCGCTTGTTTTGTGGCTGTTATACAGCTCCCGATTGTTTTTGGACTTATCGAATCATATGGACTCTCGAGTGAAATGAAATCACTGACATGGAATTATGCGATAGGTGTTATGATTTCTATGCCGTTCGGAATGATTTCGACAATAGGTGTGTGTCAGTTGCAGATTGTTGGCAAGATGAGAGCGCTGATGGTTTTGTCGGCGGTGGAAGGAATGGTCAATCTGGGCTTAGACCTACTATTTGTAGCGGGATTAGATATGGGAGTTGCAGGTGCTGGTTATGGAACAGCTCTAGCTAACATCGTGAGAGCAACTGCAACAGTAGTATACTTGCACAAAAAAACTAAGATTTTTAGTACCAGTGGAATCAAATCCAGTTTTGAAGATATCAAAAAAATACTATATAGAGGAGTCCCAGAATTATCGAGTTCAGTTATGCTAGCAATACAAAACTATTTGATAGTAATAATCGTTCTTTACCAAATGGGCGAGAATGGCGGTGCCATCAGAGGTGTCTGCGTTTTTGCGTTGTCGTTAGCGTTAGTGGCTATCAACGGCATACAAGGTTCTATGAGACCGCTTGTTGGAATACTGACAGGCTCGGAGGATTGGCGTGGACTCAGAATTCTTTTCAGACAAACTATTAAGCTGATTACAATTATCGTAGGAATATTGACAGTTCTTGTTTTAGTATTCCCAGAGATTGTGTTCACTATTCATGGTATAGATAAAATACCTGCATATGGAGTGGCGTCTCTTAGATTGTTTGCTTTGCATTTTTTGATCAAGGGTTACGATGCTATATTCCGACTTTATTTTGCTAATAGAGGTAACGCCAAGTTTTCTTCTGTTGTGACGATTGCAGGAAGTGCGACTATGCCTTTGTTCGCCTATATATTTGGTATGCTCGTCAATGCTGAATGGCTTTGGTTTGGATACTTTATGGCAGAAGGTCTTATCCTGATAGCCAATGTTATTAAATACAAAAAAATCGTGTCACGAGATGTTGTTGTTGATAAGGAAATCGGAAGATTGTATATGACAATCATGCCGGATGAAGCAGTGGAGGCATCTAGAGAACTACGTAAGTACGCTAAGGAAAAAGGCGTCTCAGATAGAATTGCATACAGACTTAGCCTTTGCGTGGAAGAAATGATTGCTTATGCGAGGACTTCACAAAAAAATAAGGACATTAGTGTTCAAGTAATTATAAAATTCCTAAAGAATGAAGCTGTATTTTTGATGATAGATGATGGCGAGTGTATAGCTTTAAATGAGGATAAAGAGACTAAAGAAATAATTATGGATAATTATGAACTTATTAAGAAAGTGGCGCATTCGATAGATTATAAGTATATGCTAGATATGAATCATACAATGATAAAAATATAGTAGGATTATGATGGTTTTAACTGTTAAAATATATTAAAAAGTGCTTTAAAGTGCGATGAAAGGGTTTGGGTATGAGTAGAATTTCGTTTATAATTCCTACATATAATTGCAAAGAATATGTAGATGATTGTATCGGATCTGTTTTGAGTCAGATAAGCAGTGATGACGAGCTTATCGTAGTTGATGATGGCTCAACTGATGGTACTAAAGATAGGTTACAAAACTATATAGGGAAGATGAATAATGTTAAAGTGTTTTTCTGTGAGCATAAGGGTGCGTCTGGTACTAGAAACAAGGGACTGGACGAAGCGAGCGGCGAATATGTAACCTTTGTTGATTGTGATGATTGTCTTAAGGAAGGGTTTCTTGAGAAGAGCACACAGTTACTTAAGGATGATATAGACCTTTATATTTTTGGCATAGAGAGAATTATGCTAGAAGGCAACAGAGAATATTGGACGGTTAGAGACGGCTTGTTTAATAGCGTTCATGATTTTGCTGACGAGTATATTGTGAGACGCCACCTAATGATTTATTCTAATTGCAACAAGTTTTACAAGAGAAGCATTATAGGAAAGTTAGGAATTCGTTTTAGGGAAGATCTGGAGTTTGGCGAGGATAGACTTTTTAATTATGAGTATCTCCGAGGCTGCGGTCAGATTATGACATCTAACTTGATTATGCTCAGCTACATTCAGCGAAGTGAGACGTCGATGTCGACAAAGCATATTCCTGATTATTTCAAAAATATGCTTATGATTCATAAGGCAAAAATGGATTGTTTTTTTGAATTATATAAGAATGTGAGCGAGGAGCAAAAAAGAGATTTCTTGGCATATGATATTTCCAAAGAAATAGAAATGACAATCGATAGATTTAAGGAACACCCTGAGGAAGTGGAAGAGAATTTGCCACTAATTAACAGTATGCTTTTTGATAGAGAGTTCGACCTTGATGTGCCAATGGATATGATACTTGTTCTTGGAAGTTCTAATTGCGGATATAAGGTAGAGGCGGCATACGAGATTGCTACTAAAAACCCGGCCGCACATATTATAGTAAGTGGTGGAAATATTCACAAAAGCGGAGATACAGAAGCAGAGTTTATGTATAAGCAACTAGTGGAGATGGGAATAGACAAGTCCCGTGTGCTTATTGAAGACAGATCCAAGTACACCACACAGAATTTGGAACTTTCACAGGTTACGTTGCACAAGCTTAGACTTAATGACAACACTATCGGCAATAAAGTCGGAATAGTAACGGCGGGCTTCCATTTACCTCGCGTCAAAAAAATAATAGAAAGAGAAGCGGGACTATTAGATTACGAAATTTATTATTTTGCTTGTTTTGGCGAAAACACTAGACCAGACAATTGGTACCAAAGCGCGATTGGAAGAAATGCAGTTTTGGGCGAGTTCAGAAAGAACATCGTGAGATACGGTGTCACTTGTGACCAAATACTTGGAAATTAATTAGAAAATGCATAAGAAACGGCCAATCATCTCAAATGTATGCAAATTGAAAAAATTGAGATTAAACAAAATGCATACGAAGCGGCCAACCAGCTCAAATGTATGCAAATTGAAAAATTTGAAATCAAGCAAAATGCATACGAAATGGCCAACCAACTCAAATGTATGCAAATTGAAAAATTTGAAATTGAGCAAAATGCATACGAAACGGCCAACCAACTCAAATGTATGCAAATTGAAAAATTTGAAATTGAGCAAAATGCATACAGAATTGAAGAATCGCGAAATGGTATGCAAATTGAAAAAATTGATATTAAGAAAATTACCTACCAGAGTGGCGAATAGCGAAAATGTAGGTAAAACGCAGCATAAGAGAGCAAGAAAACAAAAAGCTGGGCGGAGATTGTGTAAGAAAACCAACAGCTGGACGGAGGCAGATTATGGAAGAAAAAATAATAGCTGGAATTCGTACGCTGTACTCGACAACTAAAGAATGTCCTAATGTAATAAGATTCAGAATCAAACTAAAAGATAAGGTTGATCCTGAAATTTTTCATAGTGCTGTTGAAACAACAATGAAGAGATATCCATACTTCCTCGTTGAACTAAAGAATAAGGGCGGGCAGTATTATTACGTTGAAAATCCACGTCCTGTTGTTATAAGCGATTCGCTGCACGGTGTGAACCTCAATTCAACCGAATCAAACTATCACATGGTGGCATTTTCTTGGCAGGATAATTGGATGAGTTTGGATATTTTCCACGGCTTGACTGATGGTACAGGTGCATATGAAGTGGTTAGGACGCTTCTATACTATTACTGCTTGGAAAGGTATGGAGAGGAACTTACTAAAGATGGCATCCGCCTTGTAGGGGATTCCATCACAAGTGAAGAGTGGATTGATCCAGTGGAAGCCGCACAGGTCCCAAATAGTCCTGAACAAAAAGCTGCACAGGCCCCAAATAGCTCTGAACAAAAAGCCGCACAGGCCCCAAACAATACCGAGCAAAAAGCTGCACAGGTCCCAAACAATACCGAGCAAAAAGCAGAAATTCCGCAAGCCTTAAATCTTGTTAAAGCAGCAGGTCTTATGGACGATACTAAAAGAACGGTTTACAGCATCGCGATTTCCGAGACAGATTTTATGAACTTCAATAAAACTAATGATGGCAGTCCGGGAACAATGGTCTCATTGCTTTTTAGTCGCGCAATTGCAAAGTCTCACCCAGAGTCTTCTAAGCCGGTGCGAATTGCTTTTTGCGTGAATCAACGAAATGCTTTGAAGGCAACGTTGGCCCATCAGAGTTTGGTTGGTGGTGCAATATTAGAGTACAAGGAGCAGATGAAAAACTGGCCGTTACATAAACAGGCTGCGGTTTACAGAGGCATGGTCTTTGTACAAACTCAGAAAGAAAAAATACTGGCCGATGTAAATAATACGAAAAGATTAGCGCAGATGATTATGTCGCTTGAAACGGATCAGGAGCGTCTTGATACAATTGATTATATTAATGCTAAGGCGGATCATGTAATTTCTGCTGTTGTCAGCTATGTCGGAAAGGCTGATTTCAAAGAGGCAGAAAAACACATACAGGATTTCCGCACATGGACCAAAGGCCCTGGTAATGTCGTATGTGTTGAGATATCTGCAGTTAATGGACGGTTTGTACTTGATGTTATACAACCTTTTTCTAGTCCGGTTTATGTGAATTCATTTTTGGAGGAACTAGAAGAAAATGGTATTAACTATGAACTGCAGGATGTGCAGGAACTAGATTTGCCTGACGTAAAGTTGCCGTGGAACAAGTAATATGCAGTAAAGTTGACATGGAACAAGTAACATGCAGTAAGGCTGTCATGGAACAAGTAACATGCAGTAAAGCTGCCGTGGAGCAGACAAAAACACATATTAAAAAATTACAAGCAAAGGATAAAAAATGAAGATATATGATATTTCGCAGGAAGTTTTCGGGGCGCAAGTTTACCCGGGGGACCCGGCGCCGGAAAAAAAGATAATTAGCTCTATGGAAGAAGGTAAGGAATACAACCTTACTGCTTTTAGCATGTGCGCTCATAACGGAACGCATCTTGATGCACCATTTCATTTTTTTAAGGACGGTAAAACAATTGATGAAATAAGCTTGGATGTTTTGGTTGGCATGGCATATGTTGCTGAGCATCAAGGACTTGTGTTGAAGGATGATGCAGAGAGAATGATAGAGCAGGCCAAAAAAATAAACACTGAAGCGGCTGGGAGAATTCTTATTAAAGGAGAGGCTGTAGTGACGGCAGAAGCTGCTAGTGTTTTTGCAGATAATGGTGTTGTGCTGCTAGGCAATGAGTCTCAGACGGTAGGCCCGGAGGAAGAGCCTATGGAAGTGCATCTCATATTGTTGGGGGCTGATGTTGTTTTGCTTGAAGGCATACGCCTAGCAGAAGTCGAGGAAGGTGCATATATGTTGAATGCGGCACCACTCAATTTGGCCGGAGCAGACGGCTCGCCGTGCAGGGCAATTTTAATTGATGAAATGCCGGCTCGCCGTGCAGGGCAATTCTAATCGATGAAATGCCGGCTCGCCGTGCAGGGCAATTTTAATTGATGAAATGCCGGCTCGCCACGCAGGGCAATTCTAATTGATGAAGCATAAACTTAAATATGTTAGAATAGTAATAGAGATTGATGCGGAAAAACGGCAAAGAACGGAGACTAGATATGAATGTATATGATTTTGACGGAACAATATTTCCTACTGATTGTACTGTGGGATTTGGCTTTTGGTGCATAAAGCATCATCCTAAAATGTGGATTACTTTTTTTCCTAAAATCATTGTATTGTTTTTGCTAAGAAAAATGCGTAGAATTCCTGAGTACTACTTTCAGAGAAAACTTTTTAGTTTTCTTACAATGGTAGATGATGTGGATGCCCAGGTGGAGCGCTACTGGGATAAAAACGAAAAAAAGATTGCTTCTTGGTATATTGCTCAAAAAAAAGATGATGACCTTATAATAAGCGCATCGCCTGAAGTAGTAATCGCCCCTATAGCTAAGAGGTTGGGCGTTAATTATGTTGCTACGGACTATGATGTAGAATTCGGTGTTTTTCTCAACAATTTAATGTATGCTAGGGAAAAAGCCAAATATATAATTGACCATGGATTCCCGATGATAGATAATTTTTATTCTGATTCATTGGCAGATACACCGTTAGCTTTATGTGCCGAAAAGGCATATCTTGTAACGGACAAGGCTAGCAAGGTAGTAGAGTGGCCAGAACTGGATAAGGAAACAATAGCCAAGGTAAAAGAAAAAATAGATACAGGCTGGAGCGTTCATTTGAAGGAGGACTAAAAATGCATGTTATTGTTTATGACTTCGGGACAACTAGCGTAAAAACATGCTTGTTTAAGGTAGATGATGCTATAGAAATAGTTGCTAGCGATATAGCTAGTTATGGACTGTATACTAACGAAAGAGGTAGCGCTGAACAGAACGCTGAGGAATGGTGGGAAGCTGTTTGTTCTACAACTCGTAATCTATTTGAAATATCTGATGTTGAGCCTAGCCAAGTAGAAGGAATATCATTTGTTTCCCAAATGCAAGGAACGGTTTTGATAGATGAAGAAGGCAGGGTGCTTAGACCTCCAATGAATTTTTTGGACAACAAAGGCGAAGACGAATGCCGGAAGCATATGGGAAAAGGACTCATCAAGATAGCTGGGTGCAATGCTTTCAAGCTGTTGCGCAATCTTCACGTAAACAAAGCTGGTCCACTAAGTGGCAAAGATCCGCTTTGGAAATACAAGTGGGTGAAAACTCACGAACCAGAAGTGTTCAAAAAAGTATATAAGTGGCTAGATGTTGGTGATTATTTGTTATACTGTTGCACAGGAAAAATTGTAAGGACACCTGATACAGCATTTGCCACGTTTCTTTACGATACTAGAAAGGGCAAGGAAGGCTGGAACAAAAGACTTCTAAAAATGTATAAAGTCAATCCTGAACACTTGCCGGAAATAATTGATAATACAGAGGTGGTCGGTGGGTTGTTGCCAGAGGCTGCCAAGGAAATGGGACTCCTGGAGGAAACTCCTGTTTTTGCCGGTGGGGGAGATGTGACATTCGTTAATATTGGCGCCGGTAGCAGTGAGGTCGGTGATACACACATTTACATTGGCACATCAGGATGGGTTTCAACATTCTTGGATCATCAGGTAGTTGATCCAATAAAAATGATGGCATCTGTTCTCTCTTGCAAGAATGGATATTTTAATTTGTATGCAGAATTAGAAACTGCGGGCAAGTGTTATGAGTGGGCTCTCAGAAATCTTGTTTTGGATGAGATTGGAATGTACATCGACGATCCTAAGAGTAACTTAGAGAGAAAGTGTATTAATATATACGATTATATTGCATCTAGAATCGAGAAGGTTCCACCAGGTGCTAACGGAGTGATTTTTACTCCGTGGATGCAAGGTAATCGATGTCCTTTTGAGGACAACAAGGCGGGCGGAATGTTTTTCAACTTAAATATCAAAAACAAAAAAGTTGATATGATACGAGCTGTCCTTGAAGGAATTTGTTATCACATGCGCTGGATGCTAGAAGGACAGGACAAAAAAGTAAAAACATCTAATCCAATTAGATTTGTTGGTGGAGGAGCTCTGTCTCCGGTTGTGTGCCAAATGATGGCTGATATAACAGGCCGTACAATTGAGACGGTGAACAACACTCAAGAGGTCGGTGCTATCGGAGCGGCTATTCTTGTGGCAGCTGGTATTAAAGGAGAAGATGTTTTTGAACTATCTAAGCAATATGTGAAGGTGAAACAATCTTACGAACCTAATCCTGCTAACAGGGAAGTATATCAGCGACAATACAATGTGTTTAATAAGTTATATAAGAACAATAAGAAGAGTTTTCATCAAGTTAATGTCGATTCGTAGTATAATAAAAGAAGGAGAAGAGGTATATGGAACAAGTAATGTATCAAGTGTCTACTTTGCAGGCATTGGCTATGGGATATTCTAGAGCTGTTGTTTCAGTCGAAGATTTTTTGCGGCACGGAGATATTGGCTTGGGTACATATGAAAATGTTGACGGCGAAATGATTATCGTAGATGGCAAGTGTTACCGCGCGTTAGAGGATGGAAAAGCTGTATGTGCGGAACCTGACATGGGCGTGCCTTTTGCGGTGACGACTTTTTTCAAAGACAATGAAAAAATACCTATCACAGACATTGAGAACATTAATGAGCTCAAGCAAATGCTCGACTTAAAAATTGAAGAGGATTTTGGATTGAACAGTATGCATATGGTTCGTATTGATGGCTTTTTTCCAAGAGTATGTGCTAGGTCTGAGTCGGGCTATGAATCTCATCATATATCGCTCAAAGATATTCTCAAAAAAACACAAAAAGATTTTTTCTTTGATGATATTAAGGGAACACTAGTGTGCGTTTATTTTCCTGACCATATGGACGGAATTAATGCACCGGGATGGCATTTCCATTTTTTGTCTGAGGACAAAAACAAAGGAGGTCACGTTTTTGACATTGAACTTAGTCAGGGGACTGGAATAATAAATAAGATTAGTAGAATTCAGATAGATCTTCCTTCTACACCTGCTTTTGATACGTATGCTTTGAAGGAAGCTTCACAAGATGAAATTAAAGAGGTTGAACAAGGTAACGGTACCAAGTAGTCAACCCATAATAATAAAAATAAAAGGAGGTGTTGATATGAAAGAAAAACATTTTACAGCAGTAGTGTATTGCCATTTGGTTTTGATGGTTGTTTTTATTTTATTAAGTGCGGTTAATATTGTGGGCCTTTTTGAGGGAGATAAACCGGAAAAAATTAATGGAGCATTGCTTAACGCTACAAACATTATTGGTTTGGGCTGCGGCATATGGTATCTAATCAAGAGATACTCCAAAAAAGTTTCCATTTATTACAAAGCTTTTATCTTCTTTATAATTGTGTCCAACATTATTTATTTGGTGAGAGGCATAAAACTAAGAGGTACACATGACGTTGTTATTCTATGTATAAAAATATCAGTATTGCTTGTACTGGCCTTTTGGAAAGACTTGGGCAGAACAGCTACATGGGGGACATGGGGTGTTTTGCTAGCAATCGATCTTTTGTATTGGATTCCTTTCGGATCTTACGATTTTTCTCTTACAATAGTTGTATTTGATACTTTGGCTAAGCTTATAATCGATGGTACTATTGCGCTAGCTATTCGTGGCAAATACATAGACAAGAAAAATCGTGGGACAACGTAGTTATTTGTTTTAAAAACAAAACGTTGCTGTTATAATAACAGCAACGTTTTTTCTTGAGAGGTGTCTATGAAAAAAGTAAGAGAATCAATAGGAAAATATATGGGTATTTTAGTTTTGGCTGTGGCTATTTTGGCACTGTATGTTCCAAAAGCATGCATGTGGATAGATATGTCATGGATTAACTATCTTTTGATGCTTGTTATGTTTGGAATGGGACTTACGCTAAACATTAATGATTTTGTTATGGTTTTCAAAAGACCTAAAGACATATTGATTGGATGTGCAGCTCAGTTTACTATAATGCCTCTTTTGGCTTTCGCCCTGGGCAAGTGCTTTGGCCTTGAGGCAGGTATGTTGGCGGGAGTTATTCTTGTGGGAACATGTCCTGGAGGAACAGCCAGCAATGTAATAACATTCTTGAGTAAAGGCGATGTGGCTTTGTCTGTAGGCATGACAAGTGTTAACACTATTTTGGCACCAGTGCTTACACCTACTATTACGTGGCTATTGCTTAGAGAATCTGTCAAAGTGGACGTTGGGGGAATGTTTTGGTCAATGGTTCAGGTCGTTGTTATCCCAATCGCTTTGGGATTCGTTTTTAATAAGTTGTTTGGTGATAAACTTAAGCAAGTTGTGTCCTGTTTGCCAATAGTTTCTGTTGTCGCCATCACACTTATATTGGCATCGATTGTTTCACACAACTCAGATTTGATTAAAAAAACAGGCATTGTTGTTTTTGCCGTCGTTATATTGCACAACTTGTTAGGATTCGGTGCGGGATTTCTTGTAGGTAAGCTGCTAGGTCTTCCTGTTGCTCAGAAGAAAGCGCTGGCAATTGAAGTCGGAATGCAAAACTCCGGCCTAGCATCATCGCTGGCCAAAACTGCTTTTTCAAGTTTGCCAATGGCCACAGTTCCAGGAGCCTTGTTTAGCGTATGGCACAACATATCAGGCGCAATACTTGCAAGTTTTTTTAGCAGAATTGAAGATGAGCAAAAAAAGGTGGCAAAATAATACAATTAGTATAAAATGTAATTGTTAATGAATTTAAGAATTTATATTTCAAAAGCAGATTAAGAAAGGTATAACAATGAATATTACACAAATCAAATATGTATTAGAAGTATCGAGATCTTCATCGATGAGAGCAGCAGCAAGCAAGCTTTATGTATCACAGCCGGCATTGTCTGCTAGCATTAAAGAACTAGAAAACGAACTGGGGATTTTGCTGTTCGATAGAACTAACAAAGGAATTACTCTTACTAATGAAGGACGAGAGTTCGTAGAGTACGCCAAAAAAGCTGTGGGACAATATGAGATTTTGGAAGATAAGTATCTGTCCAAGGATAGCGAAAAAGAAAGATTTTCTGTGTCCACACAGCACTATAGCTTTTCTATCAAGGCATTCAATAAGGTGATACAGGAAAGCGATATGGAGTCATATGTTTTTTCTATTCACGAAACTAAGACTAAAGATGTTTTGGAAGATGTCAAAAGCATGAGAAGCGAGATTGGCATCGTTTCCTTTTCGGGGGCCAATGAAAAGATAATCAAAAAGATAATGAAGAGCTATGACTTGGAATTCACTCCGTTAATGACAAGGGATGCATACGTTTATGTTTGGAATAATCATGCGTTGGCCAAAAAAACTAAGGTTTCTCTTAAGGAGCTAGAGGCTTATCCATATATATCATTTGACCAAAGTGATGACAGCAATTACTACTTGAATGAGGAGGCAATGGCTGACTACGACTTTAAGAAGATGATTAAGTCTGATGACAGAGCTACATCGATGGAAATGATTGCTACACTGGGAGGATATTCTATTGGCTCTGGAATGTTGTCTGGCGACCAGGCGATACTAGAAGGACTTGTAGCTGTAAAGTTAGAAGAAGAGGATCCGTTGACTATCGGATACATCAAGCGAAAAGGAGCCAAGTTATCCGAGTATGGTGAAGCCTATGAGGCAGAGCTGCTCAAGTACAAGGAATTATAATATAGGTGTAACATGGAACGATTAATCATTTTTGATATGGATGGTGTTATTTTTGATTCTGAGCGTGTTGTGCTAGAAGGATGGAAGGAAATAGCTGACAAGTATGGAATTAAAAATATGGAAGAGCCGTACATGAAATGTATAGGCGTAAATATAGATAAGTGCAAAGAAATATTTTTGGATTATTACGGTGAAGATTTTCCGTATGATGAGTATGAGAGCGAACAATCCGCCAACTATCACAAAAAATATGATAATGGAAGATTGCCTCTCAAACCCGGTGTGGAAAAACTTCTTATCGAACTTAGAAAAAACAATTACAACATAGCTATTGCATCGTCAACTAAGCTTCAAACAGTGAAGAACCAAATTGAAGCAGCAGGACTTGCACAGTACTTCGACAAATACGTAGGTGGCGATATGGTTGCAAAGAGCAAGCCTGAGCCAGACATTTTCATAGAGGCTATGAAAGGGTTCGATGTCGATGCTGAGGATGTAATTGTTATAGAGGATTCC
This sequence comes from uncultured Lachnospiraceae bacterium, assembly GCA_902774125.1. Lineage (GTDB taxonomy): Bacteria > Bacillota > Clostridia > Lachnospirales > Lachnospiraceae > Eubacterium_G. Next base: position 32,942 of record CACYHD010000003.1, on the reverse strand, counting down.
TTTAACGGAATTAGGGCGGCATATGCGGCAGGAATGAACCGGTTATGGTGCCTGACTTGATTGCACCTGACAAGGAAATGGAAGAAAAAGCATGGTGCATCAAAAACAACTTAGAAGAAGTAATAGAGTTGATATAAAAAGCATTAATTAGATTGAGGCATACACAATGAACAAAAACATATTATCTAAAACGCCAGTAATGATACTTGTGGCAATGTTTTGTTGCCTGTTGTGGGGGTCGGCGTTTTCTTGCATCAAAATTGGATATAAGATGTTCAATATATCTGGGAATGATATTAGTTCCCAGATTCTTTTTGCTGGAATTAGATTTACGCTGGCTGGAATTATGGTAATTGTTTTTGGCTCTCTTATCGCTAGAAAGATGATATGGCCTAGCAAGCCTCATTATATTGCAGTTCAATCTCTTTTTCAGACAGTGATTCAATATTTATTTTTTTACGTTGGTCTTGCTCATACAACAGGAGTTAAGTCATCGATTATTACAGGGGCTGGAACTTTTTTTACGCTTCTTGTTTGTACGCTATTGTTCAAGCAGGAAAAACTAACCGGCAAAAAATTTATTGGAACATTAGTCGGTTTTGCGGGATTGATAATAGTTAATATTAGTGGCAAATCGCTTGATTTGGATATTAGTTTTATGGGCGAGGGCTTTATTCTTATAGCAGCATTTTCCGGGGCGATGGCTCAGGCGTACATCAAAAAGTTTTCTAAAAATACTGATGTGGTAATGCTAAGCGGTTATCAGTTTTTCTTCGGTGGAATAGTAATGGCTTTGGTAGGACTTGCAACTTCAGGACACATAAGTTGTGTGAATCCTGCCGGTGTGGCACTCATCATATATATGGGCTTTATCTCAGCGGCTGCATACACACTGTGGGGGCTGTTACTGAAATACAACAACGTATCATCGGTAGCTACATGTAAGTTTATGAATCCTATATTCGGTGCATTGATATCGTATATAGTTCTCAATGAAACGGATTCTATAGGACTGCAAGTGATTGTGGCGCTTGCGCTCGTAAGCTTAGGCATTTATATAGTTAATTACAAAAAGGATTAAAAAACGCCTCTGGGTATATCACCCGTGAGGCGTTTTTGATTAAATATTAATTCGAGGGTTTATTCTTCCTCGAAACTATCGTTTGAAAGTTTGCTTTTTACTATCATCTCTACAATTCCCCAAAGTATACCGGCTACAGGCCAGATAAGCCATGTCAAATGCCAAGCGCGAGTCAAAAAGCTTATTAAAAGATAAGCGATGACTGCCACACCCCAGTAAATGCCTGAAGCAGTATCTAGTAAAGATCTAGCTTTTTTGGAATTAATAGAATATTCATTTTTTTGCAAAAGCTGATCGTATGATGACTTGAACACGGCAGCTTTTACTATCAAAAATACACCTATAGAAACAAGTACTAGAATAAATGAGACAGAAATGATAGTCCAAGATTCTATGTTCATAATTCCCAAAACAATTGTAGGAATAGCCGAAAGTATACATAATGCAACGCCGATTGCAACGTGAATAGTAAATACTGAGTAATAATTTTCGCTTTCTTTAATTAGATCTTCCTTCAAATCCGAGTCCAAAAGTAAAGATTGTTTTCCTATGTATTCGTACTTGCTTTGGCTAAGGCCGGATACGATAAACAGAATGACAGCAGCAGTTACAGTTGCAAACAACACGCAAATTCCAATAAGAGTAACAAACTTTTCTCCAAAAACACCAGAATTGTTGTGGTTAAGTCCGACCAAAGTAATCAATACCGCTGGTGATAGAATACATAGCATTACACCGATAGCTATTTTGAGAGAAAAACGTTTCTTTACATTAAGGAAAGAATACGCTTCATCTCTTGAAATATGTTTTTTGGGCAATGTATCTTTGCTCTCAGATGTTTCGTCTGCTTCCTCGTTAAGAGCGTCATCATTTTTTAATAGGTAATCAGTAGATACACCAAATATTTTGCTCAAAAATATAATGTTTTCGATGTCAGGGATACTAGATCCGCTTTCCCATTTTGAAATAGATTGTCTTGATATTCCTAGTTGTGAGGCAAGCTCTTCTTGGGACCAACCCTTTTGCTTTCTCAAACTAGTGATTTTTTCCGCTAAATTCATAATTAACCTCCATATCTTACTAATAGTTTAGCACATTTTATACTATAACTTAATAGTTTATCAGCTGATGTCATAATCTTACCAATTGAGGCGGTTGCGCACCACCAAGTTAACTTTTCATTCTGTCAACTATTAGTTGCAAAGCCCCAAAAACCTTTGATATTATAGAAAAAGTGAAATAAAATAGTAAAACAAAAAGCGAGAGAGGTTAAAATGAAATTTGTAATACAGAGAGTGAAACATGCGTCTGTCACTGTGGACGGAAAGGTGATTGGAAAGATTGATAAAGGTTTTTTGACTTTGATTGGCGTCTGCGATGATGACACTAAGGAGATAGCTGACAAAATGATCAAGAAGCTTTGCAATATGCGAATATTCGAGGACGAAAACGGTAAGACTAACTTGGGACTGTCAGATGTTGGTGGCGGACTTCTTCTTATATCACAGTTCACGCTTTATGCGGATTGCAAAAAAGGCAACAGACCATCGTTCACTAAGGCCGGCGGACCGGAGATGGCCAATGAAATGTATGAGTACATTATTAGTGAGTGCCAAAAACAGGTTGACCAAGTAGAGACAGGGGAGTTTGGCGCAGACATGAAAGTAGAGCTGCTCAACGATGGACCATTTACTATTGTCCTAGACAGCGATGAATTATAATTTGTCGATTTGTTTTAGGTTGAAATTGGAAAGGCATCATTAATTTGGTGCTTTTCTTTTTTTGTCCAAAACAATATAATTGTAGTTAACGATAGGGGGGATAGTCCCCCCCCTAAAAAAAAAATGTAATAAGTAGTTGAAGGATTATTGTATGGGAAATATATTGATAAAACCACAAATATATAATAAGTTTAAGTGCAAGGCTGACAAGTGCAAGCACACCTGCTGCAGAGGCTGGGAGATAGATGTCGACGAAGACACAATGGAACAGTACAAAAAGCTGCCAGGCCCGGTGGGAGACAAGCTTCGAGCTAACATTGTGGAGACTGAGGATGGATACAGCTTCAAACTTACAGAGGACGAGCGCTGTCCAATGCTTGATGAAAACAATTTGTGCGAAATAATAAAGGAGCATGGTGAGGGTTATTTGTGTGACATATGCACATTGCATCCTAGATTTATGGTGCATATGGATGAGAGCCTTTTGATTGGCTCGGGGCTTTGCTGCGAAAAAACATGTGAGCTTTTGGATAGATGTGATAAATTGAAGTTTACCGTAGTTACTAGCGAGCAGCTTGATGGCAAAAACGTGTCGAAAGAAGAGACGATGTCTATGGAAGAGATTGTTGATTTGCTAGAACTAATGTTGGATTATTCTGATGTTCATTTTAGGCCAATGAAATGGGACGACGAATTGGTAGATTTGATATTGGATCTTTATGAACAAACAGAACCGATTGATTCTTTGTGGGAAGAACAAATCCAAAACTTAAAAAAGAGAGCTGCGAACATTACAGAAGAAGAAAAACAAAAATTTAATAGATCAGCTATTAATGATAATTATTATGAAAAGATTTTCCAATATATTCTTTTTAGACAGTTGGACAAGGTGGAATACGCCTCAAATGACTACATTGATCAAGTTATAGGATCAGTTCTTATGTCAACCGATTTTATAAGAATCTGGGATGCTTTGGAAGGCAGAGACTTGGAACATGTCAGACGTTGGTCGGAGCAGATAGAATATAGTACAGAAAATGTTAGAATACTTATAGAAAGTTAATAATAGCCCAGGCATAATAATATTATGTCAACCTAAAAGAGCGGATACTATATTTGCTCTTTTTTTGATGTCAATACCTTTTCATAAATATTATAATATGTTAGAATAGCAACGATTTTGAATGGTTAGGAGAATGTATTGAAAAAGACATTTAGTCCCCAAATCAAATATTACGAATCCTATGACCAGGATTTTGTTTTTAGCGACAATCAGGACTACAACATTCCGGCAAGCTACAAGTGGATTCACAGTAATCCAATATACAGATTAGTATCAGCTTGTTTTTACCGAGTGGCAGAGTTCTTAATTGTTGTGACTTTTCCTGTTGTATACGGGATGCGACGCAAAAACAAAAAGGTGCTACGCAAGGCCAAGGGTAGCGGTTACTTCATTTACGCTAATCACACTCAGCCTTTTGCAGATGTTTTTGCACCATCATTTGTTCAGCGCAAAAAGAGAGTGTATGTGGTGGCGGGAAGAGCCAACCTGGGAGTACCTGTAATGGGCAAGCTTCTTCCAAGTCTCGGAGCGATAACAGTTCCGGATGATATTGAGAGAATGCCTTTGTTTATGGAAGCTATATCTCACAGAATTGGCCAGAAGAAAGCTGTAGCAATTTATCCCGAGGCACACGTGTGGCCATACGCTACTTTTGTCAGACCTTTTCCGGTTACATCATTTAGATTTCCTATCAAGGAAAACGTGCCGACTTTTGCACTGACAACCACATATCAAAAAAGAAAGTTTTTCAAAAAGCCAAGTATAACAGTTTATGTGGATGGACCTTTTTATCCAGACGCAACACTGTCTCGCAAGGAGCGACAGAAGAAACTTCACAGTCAGGTTACAGAGGCTATGGAGAGACGTTCAAAAAACAGTACTTATACATATATTGATTATGTGCCTAAGAACAAATAAAAGGTGAACAATGAATTTGCTATTATGTGGCGATGCCGGAGTGATTGATGGATTAAAAATCACATTGGCGTCAATAACAAAATATAATAAAGAACCACTTAATGTTTTTTTGCTTACTATGGATATGGAATATAAGCAAAAAAAATATCATGGCATTACAAAAGAACAAGTGGAGCCTATTAGAACATTTTTGCAGGGCGTCAACAAGGATAGTCAGCTACATTTGATAGATGTGACAGAGCTATTTTTGGCTAATGTCCCTGAGGTCAACATGAGCACGAGGTTCACTCCGATGTGCATGCTGCGACTTTTGGTTGATCAAGTGGAATCAATTCCAGACAAGCTTTTGTATCTAGACACAGATGTGATTGCAAGAGGTGATATTTCTACTATATATAATACTGATATTGAAGATGTGGAAATCGCCGGGGTGCTGGATTATTATGGCAGCTGGTTTTTTAGAAGAAATATTTTTAAGAGGGATTACATTAATTCGGGAGTTCTTCTTATGAATATGAGCTTAATCAAACAAACAGGTCTGTTGGCCAAGTGCCGCGAGAGATGCGCCACTAAAGAAATGTTTATGCCGGACCAATCAGCGCTCAACAAGTTGGCGGTTTATAAGAAAAAGTTGCCTAGACATTTCAATGAACAGCGCAAGACACGAAGCAATACGCTGATTAGACACTTTACAACAACATTTAGATTTTTCCCTAGGGTCAAAACCGTAACAGTTAAGCCTTGGGAGTTAGATAGATTACATAGCGTTCTAAAAACATACGAGTACGACGAGATAATAAAAGAAGGCATGAACATTAAATAAAAATCAATGAAAGGTTTTGTATGAATAACAAGCGAACAGAAATTCCAATATTTTTTGCAGTTGATAACGGCTATGCGCCATATTTAGGTGTGGCGATTAAGTCGTTGCTTACTAATGCATCCAAGGATTACGATTACAAGATTATAATCATTCATCACAAACTTAGCCGTGCCAACATTGATAAGTTCAAGGCGATGGAAACTGCCAACAGCAGTATAGAGTTTGCAGATATGACTGGTAAGCTGGACAAGGTTATAGATGATATTACTGCTAACAGACTTCGTCCGGATATTTTTACATTGACAATTTATTTCAGAATTTTTATTCCTAGAATGTTTCCACAATACGACAAAGGTCTATATCTGGACTGCGATATTGTTGTGCCTGGAGATATTTCCAAGTTGTACGAGGAAGAGCTAGGGGACAATGTCATCGGCGGATGTCAGGATTCATCAACAATTGATATAGAAGAGTTTGCCAGCTACTTCGAAAAAGCAGCAGGCGTCGACAGACACGAATACATCAATTCGGGAATTCTTTTAATGAATCTAAAAAAACTGAGAGAACTTAGAATGGGTGTTAAGTTCATTGATCTTTTGACTAAGTATCAGTTCGACAGCGTTTGTCCGGATCAGGATTACATTAATGCTATGTGCTGCGGTATGATTAAGCACATTAATCCTAGATACAATGTTATGCCTGTTATCGGTAAGCCAGAGACAGATGACATATGTTTGATTCACTACAATTTGTTTTTGAAGCCATGGCTATATGATGATATTCCTTACGAAAAATATTTTTGGGAATACGCTAAGCAGACTGAGTTTTATAACGACTTGCTTGATATCAAAAGCCATTATGGCAAGGAACAAAAAGATGCGGATGCCGCGAACCTTCAGCTTATGAAGGAAAGAGCAATCAAAATTGGAAACAGCCGCAATACACTTCGAGTTGTACACGAGGAGACTGGCCAAGTTAGACTAGGCACAAAAATGTTTGCGGAAAATGCTTACAAGGTTTAAAAATTATGATAATTATTGACGAATTCAGATTAGATGTGATTGAAAATATTAAGGAAGCACTTGAGGCAGGGGACTTTTACGCCAAAGTTGAGGTGAACGACCCTGTGCTTACTTTGCCTGAGCGCAATCGAATGCTTAAAAAGGTTGTGCGCAGACGTCACTATCCTACATACAAAGCCAAAAGACGTATCGCAAGAAAAATGGCTAATATGGCATCTCGCTCAGTCAACAAAAAAACTAAGATTATTGGAATCGAAAAACTCGACTCAGTAAAGAGTGGGGCTATAATGACTAGCAACCACTTTAGCCCAATCGAAAATTCAATGGTGAGAATGATCGCTCTTAGAGAGGGCAAAAAATATCTTCCTATTGTCATACAGGAAACTAATGTTGCCATGACAGGCATGGTTGGTTTTTTGATGAATTATGCAGACACACTTCCTATAAGTGTCGGCAGACGCTATATCAAAAAGTTTTTCGAGCCTCAAATTAAAAAATATCTCAAAAAGAAAAAGTTTGTTTTGATCTATCCGGAACAGGAAATGTGGTTCAATTACCGCAAGCCAAGACCAGGCAAGAGAGGCCCATATTATTTTGCGGCCAAAAACAATGTTCCTGTGATTTCTTGTTTTGTGGAAATAAGAGATACGGAGAAGAAACTAGACGAGAACTTCTATGATGTAGAATACATTACACATATATTAGATGTCATATATCCGGATCCTAACAAAACGGTTAGAGCTAATAGCATCATTATGCGTGACAAGGACGACGAACTACGTCGCAATGCCTACGAAACCATTTACGGAAAAAAGTTAGATTACACTTTTGACGTTTCGGACATTGCAGGCTGGATCGGCCACAAAGAATAATCAAGTTTGTTTTTGGCTTTTACAAACATTTGCCAAGTGCAAAACATAAAAGAGTTTCTATATAAAACTAAATAAAGCGGAAATGTTTTTCTTCAAAAATAACAATAATACTTCGCCGTGCGGATTCGCGAGTTTTCTTGATGAAAACTCACTCAGGCCGCACTAAATATTTCCGACCTGTAATCGGAAATATTTGCTTGCATTATTGTCATTTTTTTCAGAAACATTGCCCCGCTTTATTTAAATGTTTTCTAATAGAAACTCTTTTTTGTTTTGCTTTAGCAAATGTTTGTAAAAAACTACAAAAATAAACTTGATTATTCTTTTGGGAGTGCTACAATAGTTTGAAAAAGTTGAATGTATTACGACTTTTTTTCGTGAAGGGTTAGACTTAGTAGGAGGGGATTATGAAGGAATATGGATATTTATGGGAACTAGCCATTATATTGGCCACAACTAAGTTATTCGGACTAATCACCAAAAAAATCAAAATGCCACAAGTGGTGGGAGCCCTCTTGGCAGGTTTGGTCTTTGGCCCGGCATTTCTCGGAAGTATTCTGAGTCACTTTACTGTCGGAGGAGTTAACCTGGCCCAGTTTACCCTCGTAGAATCGGATTTTATTAGAATGCTCGCAGAACTAGGCGTTATTGTTTTGATGTTTAATGCCGGTCTGGGAACAGATATTAATGAACTAAAAAAATGTGGTAAGGCATCTTTTGTTATTGCTCTGTTGGGAGTTGTTGTCCCATTAGTTGTAGGTGGTGGATTTAGTTACTTGTTTTTTGAGGCAGGTTATATTAAATCCCTTCCAGGAACTTCATTGTTTTTGCAAGCAGTATTTATTGGTGTCATACTTACTGCTACATCCGTTAGTATTACTGTGGAAACACTGCAGGAAATGGGCAAGCTTAAAACAGTTTCAGGTAATGCGATTCTTGGTGCAGCTATTATAGATGATATTCTCGAAATTGTTGCTTTGACACTTATTACAAGTGTTGGAGGCAAAGGAGGTCACGGAGGATCAGTGGGATTGGTTCTGCTTAAGATTGTTTTGTTCTTCGTGTTCGTTGTAGTGTTCGGTTTTATTGCGTCTAAGCTTTTTGCCAGATGGCTTGATAGGGACCAAAAAGTAATGCATAGACATGTGGTTGGTGCATTTGTTTTGTGTCTTGTTATGTCATTTATGGCAGAGTTTTGTTTTGGCGTTGCGGATATTACTGGAGCGTTTTTTGCGGGCGTGATTCTTTCTTTGACAGGACGCAGTCACTATATCGCTTCTAAGTTTGATGTTATCGGATATTTGTTTTTGAGCCCAATCTTTTTTGCAAGCATTGGTATGCAAGTTGACGGTAAGCAACTCGCATCTATGGGAGTAGGTGTTTTGGTTTTTGCAGTGTTGCTTACAATTATTGCAATACTAACAAAGGTTGTGGGCTGTGGAGTAGGAGCCAAACTATGTGGCTACAATAACTATAGAAGTCTTAGAATCGGCGTTGGTATGATTAGCCGTGGAGAGGTTGCATTGATTGTGGCCAACAAGGGATTAGAGGCATCACTTATGCCCAAAGAGCTAGTGGCACCTATAATTGTTGTTGTGCTTATTACTACAATCGTTACTCCAATTATTCTCAAACCAGTATTTATGAGAACGGGACCTAATGCAGTTGACCCAATCGTTGAGTCACGATTATTGACAGCATACGAAAAACGAATCAAAAACAAAATAAAAATCCGTTGATATCTAATCTAGTTATGGTATAATTTTACCTAGGTGCGTTTAAGGAATAGTTGCACTCACGTGATGTAATTATTCTTTGACCATAAAAAATAAAAATTAAGTAGGAGGACTTACAAATGGCAAACAAATGGGTATACCTTTTTAGCGAAGGTAATGCTGACATGCGTGAACTACTTGGTGGTAAGGGTGCTAACCTTGCAGAAATGACAAAGATTGGCCTACCAGTACCTCAGGGATTCACAATCACAACTGAAGCTTGTACTCAGTACTATGAGGACGGCAGAAAGATTAATGATGAAATCCAGGCACAGATTAACGAATACATCGTGAAGATGGAAGAAATCACAGGAAAGAAATTCGGTGATGCTACTAACCCACTTCTAGTATCAGTTCGTTCAGGTGCTAGAGCTTCTATGCCAGGTATGATGGATACAATTCTTAACTTAGGTCTTAACGAGACTGTAGTAAACACTATTGCAGAACAGTCTGGTAACCCACGTTGGGCTTGGGACTGCTACAGAAGATTTATCCAGATGTATTCTGACGTAGTTATGGAAGTTGGTAAGAAATACTTTGAAGAACTTATCGACGAAATGAAAGCTGATAGAGGAGTTCAGCAGGACGTTGAACTTACAGCAGATGATCTTAAGGAACTAGCTAACCAGTTCAAGGCTGAATACAAGTCTAAGATTGGTGAGGACTTCCCAGATGATCCTAAGGAACAGCTAATGGGTGCGGTTATGGCCGTATTCAGATCATGGGATAACCCAAGAGCTAACGTATACCGTCGTGATAACGATATCCCTTATTCATGGGGTACAGCTGTAAACGTTCAGTCTATGGCTTTCGGTAACATGGGTGATGACTGTGGTACTGGTGTTGCATTTACTCGTGACCCTGCTACAGGTGAAAAGGGACTATTTGGTGAGTTCCTAACAAACGCTCAGGGTGAGGACGTAGTTGCTGGTGTTAGAACACCTATGCACATTTCAGAAATGGAAGAGAAGTTCCCTGAAGCATTCGCTGAATTCAATCAGGTATGCAAGACTCTAGAAGATCACTACAGAGACATGCAGGATATGGAGTTTACTGTAGAGCACGGTAAGCTATATATGCTACAGACTCGTAACGGTAAGAGAACAGCTCAGGCTGCTCTAAAGATCGCTTGTGATCTAGTAGACGAAGGTATGAGAACTCCAGAAGAAGCAGTAGCTATGATCGATCCAAGAAACTTAGATACACTTCTTCACCCACAGTTCGACGCTGAAGCTCTTAAGACAACAGAGCCAGTTGGTAAGGCTCTAGGTGCTTCTCCAGGAGCAGCTTGCGGTAGAGTTGTATTTACTGCTGATGATGCTGTTGAATGGAATGATAGAGGAGAAAAGGTTGTTCTAGTTAGACTAGAGACATCTCCAGAAGATATTACAGGTATGAAGGCTGCTCAGGGTATCCTAACAGTTCGTGGTGGTATGACATCTCACGCTGCCGTAGTAGCTCGTGGTATGGGTACTTGCTGTGTATCTGGTTGTGGCGACATCAACATGGATGAAGAAAACAAGCAGTTCGAGCTAGCTGGTAAGACATATAAGGAAGGCGATTACATCTCAATTGATGGTTCAACAGGTAACATTTATGATGGTATCATCCCAACAGTTGACGCTTCAATCGCTGGTGAGTTCGGAAGAATCATGACATGGGCTGATGATTTCAGAACTCTTAACGTTAGAACAAACGCTGATACTCCAGCAGACGCTAAGAGAGCTAGAGAGCTTGGCGCTGAAGGTATCGGTCTATGCCGTACAGAGCATATGTTCTTCGAAGAAGACAGAATTGCTGCATTTAGAGAAATGATCTGTGCAGATACAGTAGAAGAAAGAGAAGCTGCTCTAGAGAAGATTCTTCCATATCAGCAGAGCGACTTCGAAGCTTTATATGAAGCACTAGAAGGTAACCCAGTAACAATCAGATTCCTAGATCCACCTCTACACGAATTCGTTCCAACAGAGGAAGAGGATATTAAGAAACTTGCTGATACACAGGGCAAGAGTGTTGATGATATCAAGGCTCTTATCGCTTCACTACACGAGTTCAACCCAATGATGGGACACAGAGGTCTTCGTCTAGCAGTTACATATCCTGAAATTGCTAAGATGCAGACAAAGGCTGTAATTCGTGCTGCTATCAATGTACAGAAGAATCACGTTAACTGGGAAGTTAAGCCAGAAATCATGATTCCACTATCATGTGATTGCAAGGAATTAAAGTATGTTAAGGATATCGTAGTTGAGACAGCTGATGCAGAAATCGCTGCAGCAGGTGCTTCACTTAAGTACGAAGTTGGTACTATGATCGAAATCCCAAGAGCTGCTCTAACAGCTGATGAGATTGCTAAGCAGGCAGACTTCTTCTGCTTCGGTACTAACGACCTTACACAGATGACATATGGTTTCTCAAGAGACGATGCTGGTAAGTTCTTAGATGCTTACTATGATGCTAAGATCTTCGAGAACGATCCATTTGCTAAGCTAGACCAGGTTGGTGTTGGTAAGCTTATGGAAACAGCTATCACATTAGGTAAGAAGTCAAACGCTAACCTACATGTTGGTATCTGTGGTGAGCACGGTGGTGATCCATCATCAGTTGAGTTCTGTCATAAGATTGGTCTTGACTATGTTTCATGTTCACCATTTAGAGTTCCTATTGCTAGACTTGCTGCTGCTCAGGCTGCAATCAACAATAAATAATAGGACTTTATAATAGTTCATTAAGGGAAATACCGTTTGGTATTTCCCTTTTTAATTATCTAAAATGTCGATTAGAGTATTGAATAAGTTATTCCTATGATGCATAATTCTATTGAACAATATGGAAATACGCAGAGATATATATTTGAATAAGCTTATTTCAAAAAAAGCATAACGGACTAATTAAGGTTGTAACAGGTATGCGAAGATGTGGAAAATCATACCTTTTATTTAATCTTTTTAAAAAAGGTTCAAGAAAGGAAAAATAAAATGAAAACAAGAAAAATAATGCTGATTCTCTTTGTTATATTAATTGTTTCAGGTTGTCAGAAACAGAGTAGTATTGAATATGTTGAAAAAAATTTAAAAATAGAAATTTCAGATGGAAAAGTGGTAAATGAACTTAATAAGGAAGAAAGTTTTAACGGAGACGGGCAAAGAATAATTAAAATAAATATAAATAAAGATAAGTTTACTGATCAAATAAAAAATAATAAAGAATGGAATACAGAATGTAATATTATAATTAATACGGTGCTATATGGATACGAAGATGAAAAAAATAGTATAGACCCAATTATATCAGAAGAAGATAAGCCTATTATTCCAAAAATAAAAAAAGGGTATTATTATTTCAAAGATAAAAACAATGCGTCCGTGAATCAAAATAATTTAGATTACTTTGAACAGTATAGTTATAATTTTGTAGTAGCAGTTTATGATTGTAAAACATCAATACTATACTATTGTGAGTATGATAGTTAAAGTAACTGACGTATTCAGTGTTATGAATACAAAGATGGAATGTCAATACGTAGTTCTCTTTTTAAAAAGTGTGTTAGATTAAAGGAGGCGTGTTATGAAAAAGATTTTATTATTAGGGTTAACAGTTATATTATCACTTTCTTTTGGTACAAGTATTACTTCAGCTAAAACAAAGACAATATATAAAAATGGAACGCTAAAAATAACTGGAACTGGAAAGTATACTAGTCTTAAATATGCTGGTAATAAAAGAATAAAGAAATTAATAATCGGGAAGAATGTAATAGGAATTGACAATTATTGTTTTGCGGATTGTAAAGAACTTAAAAAAGTTGTTTTTAATAAAAAACTAAAAACAATTGGACATGAATCTTTTAAAAACACAGCCGTAAAAAAAGTTGTTTTATCAAAAAAAACAAATGTTGGTGATGGTGCTTTTTACAACTGTAAAAAATTACAAAGTATTACAATGCGTGGAAAAATAAAAAAATACAAAAGAGGCGACAATGAAATTGGTACTATTGCAAACAAAGTGAAAAAGGTTAAGTTTTTAACGCCGACTAATATGTATACACTAACACACATTAATCCTGCTAAATATAATGTATATAAAAAAGATAAAAAATATAAAAGTATAAATGGTGGCGTTTATAGAAGAAAAGATTATTTGTGTGTGATTATTCCAGAAGTAGAAAAATTTACTGTAAGCACAAAATCAAAAACTTTTGATTTGGATAATATTTATCATTCTATTTATAGATTTGATGACACATTTTTTTATACAAACGAAAAAATAAAAAAAATAATTTTGCCTAAAACTATTAATAAAATTGTCTATACGAAAAGAAGCAATTATAAAATTAATCAATGGAATTTCAAACCAGATGTAGTGCCGGAAATAATAATACAAAACACAGAAATAGATTCTGAAAGTAGAAAAGTTTTAGATGACTGGATCGCTGAAAAAAGCAAACTATTGATTTGCAAGTGTAAGAATTTGCAATTTTATGGTATTATAGTGATAAGAGGCATGAACGTGGTTTAGAACTTAATAATTTAGGATTTTTTAATAGGGGGAATTATTATGATTTCAAAAAACAAAGTGATGAAAAAAGGAATTGCTGTAGTTTTATCTATAGCTCTTGTTTTGACTTCTGTTGCTGTGCCTACAAGAAGCGCTAACGCTGATGTCAGCAAAGGAGTAGTAAAAAACAATGATTTTGTTGTCAAAAAAGTATCAAATCCTAGTAAAGGTGCAGGTAAGATAGACGGCTTGGTTCCGGGAGGAGATCTTCAGAACAGCTATGCATGGTGTATGACAGAGAGAGGCAACAAACTTTACATCGGAACAATTAAGGGATTAGGAAGTTCAATGTACCGTAAGGTTGTTTCAGCATTTTTGAATTATGGAATTACTGAAGAAGCGGCGTTTAGTCTTGCTGACACAATTACTAATTCTGAGTTTAGTCATGAACTAGCCCAAACAGGTGGACAGTTGATTTCGTATGATATTGAAACAGGTGAAATGAAAGTTTTGCAAACTGCTCCAAAGGGTACTTCATATCGAATGGCAATAACGTATAACGGAGATGTTTATATAGGATCATCTTCCAACAGTGAAAATCATGTTTACAGAATTGACGCCCAAGATAATATGGAAGAGGTTTATTCAACAGAGTATGGAACAAGTATGAGGGCAGCCTGTGAGCACGATGGCAACTTGTACTTTGGCGGTGTTGACTCAACAGAAGAGCTTACAGAAGAGTATGAAGATGCTGTTAAGCTTGCTATTTTGAAGATGGACAAAAACAATCCATCTAAGTGGGATAGAGTAGCTGACTTCAAAGACTTTGATGTGGAATATGCCACAGACGAAGGCGTAAAGAATCCTATAGCAAGTCCAATTTGGGACATTGTTTCTTATGGCGGATACATTTATGCAACATTGCCTTATAGCAAAGGCTTTATTGTGTACAAAGGCCATCCGGCTGCGAATGGTGAGCGTGCTAATGAATATGGTTGGTACTGGGAAGAAGTTGTTGGTTTTAACAATGGTATTAACAACGTTGGTTTGGCGCCAGATGTTGAGGGATATGTAGATGTTGATGATTGTTTGGTGTCTTCAACAGCAACACCATTTGTGTTCAAGAACAAACTATATTTAATGGACTTTGATAACACACTAGAGAGTATGCTTAATACAGTGAATAACATCACTATGCCATTCTTTGTTAAGAAAGGTGAGATGTTCAAGACAATGTACACTACTTTGACTCATCAGCAGAATCTTTGGGTTCTTAATAATGAAACAGGCAAGTTTGAGGTAGTGAAGAATTTTGCCAAACTTATGAAGGGTACATGTAATGAATACCTATGGCGTACAGCAGAGTATGACGGCGAGTTATACATTACTACGATGGATTCATCTGTTATATATAGATATCTTACACAGTATGTAGACCTTGGTCTGGACAAAAACAACCTTCAAGACAAAGCTAAGATTATTATGAATATTGCTAATCTTATGGAACTTTTCGGACTAAATGAAAGTGAGAATGAAACAGTTCGCAATGTTGCCAAGATAGTAATCGCTATTGGTAATCTTGTAAAGAAGGCAGCAGGCAATTTGGACCCTGAAGATTTTGAGGCTCTTAGCAAGAGATACCAAGAACTAACTAAGCAGTTTGCTGCGAAGATAGCCGAATTCGTGAAGAGTCTACAGAACTTGAAAGTAGCAGAAAACATTGCTGAGGATATTGCAGAGGGCAAAGGAAAGCAAAACGATACAGTACAGCTTCTTACAGCCCTAAGCGGCAAAAATGATTTGAATAAGACAATTGATAGTCTTAAAGAAGATGAAGGCGGCGAAACAACGGTTGCTCCTGAGGAAACTACAGTTGAGGAGACAACAGTTGAGGAGACAACAGCTGAAGAAACAACTGCTCAACAGACAACTGCTGCAGCGACAGAAGAATTGACAACAGCAGCTGAGACCAAAGCAGGTTGTGGAATTGACTATGAACATATTAAAGAGATCATCAAGCAGATCGTTGAAAGTATTGTATCAATGGCTAAGACTGCTAAGAGTTATATCGACGAATTAGTTCAGTCTGCAATCCAAGTGATTAAAGAAACAGATTGGGAATCTATTTATATGTACACATATATCGCCAATATGGTTAACAAAGAAACACAGGGATTTGATATGTACAAGACATCTGATGGCGTTAACTTCACAACAGTTACAAAGAATGGTTTTGGCGACAGATACAATTACGGTGGACGTACATTGCAGGCTACAGAGGCAGGTTTATTCATCGGTACAGCTAATCCGTTTAACGGAGCACAGTTGTTCATGCTCACAAACAAGAAGGCTGAACCTAAAACAACTGCACCAGTAATAGTTCCTACAACTAAGTCTAAGGTTGTTCCAGTGCCACCAGCTACAACAAAGAAGGCGGCCAAAAAGAAAACTGCGAAGAAGACAACCAAAAAGAAAACAAAAAAGGCTGCAGCAAAGAAGATTACAGTTAAGAAAAAGAAAACAGTTAAGGTAGTTTTCAAAACTGGCAAGTCTAAGAAAAAGAAGAAGGTTAAGATTTACCGAGGCAAGAAAGCTAGAAAGTTTGCCAAGATTAGTAAGATAGCTACAATCAAGAAGGTCAAAATCAAAAATGGCAAGATTATAGTTACTATAAAGGCAAAGAAAAAAGGTAAAGCTAATCTCAAAGTCAAAATATCTAAGAAAAAGAAAGCTACAAGAAAAATAGTTGTAAAATAATGATCTATATGATTGTTGTATAACTAAACATAAACAGGATTGATGTGAAAACATCAGTCCTGTTTTTGATTGGTATAATGTTAAATAATGCTATGTTTTGTGATAATATAAAATTAGTATGAGGAACGGTTTGTATTTCAATAAAACTTCAATAAAAATATAGCAAAAATGATTCGGAGATAGCCTATGGCGCTTGGTCTAATATTAAGGTGGTCAAAGCCAAGTGAGGTGATTAGTAATGAAACAATCAAAAAATATTGTAATAGTAATATTGTCAGTGTTGCTGGCGATAAGCGTTAGTATTAATGGTGTATTGCTCGTTAATTCTAATTGTTCTAATCAGTCAGCAGCGAATAATTCGAGCGAAAATCTAAGCAACAACCCTGGAACACCACCAGGTGAACCGCCTGATATGAATAACTCATCGGGTGGTGGAAACACTAATTCAACAGCAGATTATAGTGGAGCAACCAAGTATGATTCTTCTGTTAAAAAATCTGGCGGAACATTAAATGCCCAAAATCTCACGGTAACAACACAGGGCAATTCCTCAGCGGCTATTAGAAGCGATAGAGGTGGCGGAACGATGAATATTGAAGGTGGCAAGTACACAACTAATGGTCAGGGATCACCTGCAATATATAGCACTGCTAAGGTACAGGTGAAAAAGGCACAGTTAACAGCTACCAAGTCAGAAGGTGTCGTGATTGAGGGCAAAAATTCTGTTTCACTAACAGATACTAAGCTAACTGACACAAACAATACGTTAAATGGCAATTCAACAACATACAAAAATATTTTTATATATCAAAGTATGTCAGGGGATGCCAGCCAGGGAACGGGTAATTTTGTGGCAAAAAACTGTGACATTATTACTAACAAAGGGGATACTTTTTATATCACTAATACTCAAGCGGTTATTAAACTTACAAATAATCGTTTGGTGAACAATGACGGCGATTTTATGAGAATAGAGGCTGCCAAGTGGGGCAACAGTGGTTCTAACGGTGGAAATGTAACGCTTCAGCTTAATAAGCAGAGTGTGAAAGGCAATATAGTGGTTGATAGTATTTCTACTTTAAAAATGAGTCTAACTAATAAAAGCAGTTATACAGGCTCGATTAATAAAAAAAACAAAGGCAAAGTGACATTAACTTTATCTAAGAATTCTAGTATTAAACTTACTGGAGATACATATGTTAAAAAACTTACTGATGAAGACAAAACTTTGAGTAACATTGATTTGAACGGATATAAAATGTATGTAAATGGCAAGCTTTTGAAAAAGTAGTTAGTTGTTTTAAATCGAAAGCTTTTGAAAAACTAGTTAGTGGTTTTAAATGTAATAAAAACCTTAAATGATTGGATGAGAGTCTAACATTTAAGGTTTTTTTGTCTCTGAAATGAGGTGGCAGATTATCATTTGTTACAAAAGGTTGCTTTATGATAAAATATTACTAAGAGTATTGAGAAGGAATAATATATAGAAATGTTTTTGCCCAAAAGGGTATTTTTGGCTTTGTCAAAATAACGTGTGACATAATTGCTTAAGTTTCGTTTATATTAGTGAAGGACTTACGAAAGGAGTGAACTGAACTATGAAAAATATTGATTTATTAGATAGCATGCAGTTAGTAGACGACAAATATGTTGAAGAAGCTGCTAAGCCAGTAAAAAGCAAAACTATAAATATTTATTATTATGTATCTCTTGCAGCAAGTGTCGTCTTAGCGCTTCTATCAGGAGGCTGGATTCTATTAGACCCAGCAAAAGAAACTAAGACAGCAGCAAGACAAGGCCAAGCTGTTGCAACAACAATTAGCAATGATGGAGAGTTTGCTTCAATCGTGTTTGTCTTATCCAGTGTTGCAATTATCACAATTATAGTATTAATGATTGTCAATACAATTCAAAGCAACAGAGCAGCGGACTAAAAATTGAATAAAACTAAAAAAGACTGAAAGACTGATGTTGTGCATCAGTCTTTTTCAGTATTTTCAGTCTTTTTTGCGCTAAATGCCCTTGTTGAACTGAATTTACCTACGAAACGGCCAACCCGCTCAAATGTATGCAAAATCAACAAAGCCCAAAATTTCAATTTACCTACGAAATGGACGACCCGCCCAAATGTATGCAAAATTCACAAAGCCCAAAATTTCAATTTACCTACGAAACGGCCAACGCTTCCAAATGTATGCAAATTCCACAAAGCCCAAAATTTCAATTTACCTACGAAACGGCCGACCCGTCCAAATGTATGCAAAAAACACAAAACCCAAAATTTCAATTTACCTACGAAACGGCCAACCCTTCCAAATGTATGCAAAATCAACAAAGCCCAAAATTTCAATTTACCTACGAAATGGCCAACCCTTCCAAATGTATGCAAACCCGCCCCGCCGCAGCATAAAAAAGCAAAAAATCCCCCCACACAAGAATCCCCCCCCACACAAGAATCTCCCCCACACAAGAATCACCCCGCGCAAAAAAATCCCCCCACACAAAAATCCCCCCGCACAAAAACTCCCCCAAAAAGCCAAAATCCCCCCACACAAAATCCCCCCGCAACATAAAAAGCAAAAAAAAAAATCAAAAATAAATGTGACCATTGCAACTTCTTTGCGTTTATTATTATGAAAACAGAGGAAAAAAGGAGATTTCAAATGTTTACTAAAAAAAGTTTCAAGAAAATTGTGGCAGCTTTGTTGGCACTTACACTAGCGATAGGAATTATCCCTACTAGCAACCTTAAAGCTGCTTCATCTAAGAGCAAGTACATCAAGGAGTTTAAGCTTTTCATCAAGACTGACGGAACTTATAATGATGCAGAGAAGTGGTGTGAGTCGCAGTCCAAAAAGGATGGGGAGACATGGAAAGCTATAAAAGGAAACCTTGATGAAGGCGCTAATGGTTCATTCAAAGATAGCAAAGGTGTATTTCTTTGCTACAAGACAACTACTGAACCTTCAGAAGCTGTAACAGATATTGCTGTTATGAACGAGAGAGGCAATTACAGCGAAGGTGCGTACGAAGATTTTGTAGAGCAGCAGAAGGACATGTATACTGACATGGTTTCCGGACTTAAGGAAATGATTGAAAGTTACAGAAACAATTACAAGAACAAGATCAAAACATCTATTCAGGCGCACGATATGCTTAACGGTTATATCGATGATGATTCAGGCAAAAAAATCGGAGATTTGCTTTTGACTATATCGGACACAGATTTGCGCGACTTGCTACTTCAGGCGAATGGCGAGGCTGTTACTATGATCCAAAACCAGCTTGCTCTAGCAGCAGAGTCTGGCAAAAACACTTGGATGGATAGAATGGAAAAACTTGGTAGCTACAATACTTTGCGCCAGCAGGCACTTAAGGCTTATAACAACAATGCTGCCAAGGCAGATAACGCGCTGGACAAAAAATATCATCAGGCGGCTTCAGACCTTCTATCAAGCTGGCCTGACATTTATGAGACAATCAAATATTGCAAAAAATTTGCAGAGCAAAACGGCCTAACTAAGATGAGCAAAAAAGAAGCAACTAAGTGGATTAAAAATAACACTGACAATCTCAAGGCTTCGACTTATAACGATTTGACAACTGCAATGGAAATATTGAGCATTTATAAGTACGATGGCGCAACATTGTTCGAATACTTCAATCGTTCATATGACAAGATGAAAGAAAACATAAAAGAACTATATCCATTAGTTGCATCATTGAATGAAAGTCAGCTAGAGGCATTATCTAAGGGTGTTAGTTTCGTTCAGCTAATACAGTTTGCTGCTGATGCAACAGTAGTGAACAATTACAAAGCTGGTAAGGCCGAAATAATTGATAAAGGTGGCAATTTCACTAAGCAGGAAACTGAAAATATAAAAAACAATACTGAAAAAATGCAGGAAAAGATTGTTGATAAAGTTCAGGAAAAACCTATTTCAATATATGAGGGAGTTGACAGGGAACTATATAAAGGCGGCGTTGCTATTACAACAACAGCTGCAAACTATAGCAACGGAAGTCCTATTAAGTGGTCAGACCGTTTCGTAGACAGCGGAGCATTTCAGTGGACAACAGTTGGAATGTGGGTTGGAGCACTGTTCTCAGGAGTAATGGCATTTGTTTTTAAGCAAGCTCTTTATAATGAAACATTGGATTTCGTAGAAACAGTATTTTATAAAGCAATTTCAACTGATTTTAACATCCTTAAATTAGAAAAAGCAAATTTTGAACTTTTATTCCAATATCGTTCTTTTGATGGATTGTATAATCGCGCTTTGTACGGAAATCTAGAAACCAAAATTGCATGTCGAGAAGCTATAGGAGATTTGTACGAAAAAGGTGTTGAGAGAGCCAATACATATGGATTTAGCACAACTTCAATGAATTGGGCTAGATATCTAAAAATCGGATTCACTATTTTTACAATTGCATTATGCATAGCAAATATTGTTTTGACTGTAATTACACTAGTTGATTATTACAATAGAGATCACTTAGATATTCCACACCACATGGTTGACTTGGCTTATAACGAAGATAAGGAAACGTCGTACCTGGCATACAAGAGTGTTTTGGACAACAATGGTAATTACGGTGATGTCAATGGCGGCGGCGGTAAGCAGTGGCTGGGATTATACCAGACTTACGACGAGGAAGCTGGCGGACCAATATTGGCACCGGAGGATATTCAAGGTGATATCAAGGTGCAGTACCATGATACAACAGTTCCTCAAGGCTACTCACCATTACATTTGTTCGGCAAGCCTAACGCGGTTCAAAACTTAACATACGCTGACGGCGAAGCAGGCTGGTCATATAATGACGCAAAGCACGGTATTTACCTAGTCTTCAAAAGAGACAAGGCGTTAGTTGACAATCTATATGCCGGATCAGCTGTTACAAAGGGCCATACAGTGCTAATTGGTGGTGCGGGAGCGCTCATTGGCTTGATAGCAGGAATGGCTGGCGGATTATTCATCGGCAAAAGACGCAGACAGAAATTCGAGGAGTAAAAAGTACAAAAACATTTAGTAGGTTATCAATATATTGTTTTTGGGCATACTAATTGAATAATATGTCCAAAAATAATATAATAAACATAGTTTATATGCTATGTTTTCCAATGAATTAGGAGAATGAGATGAATGGCATAGACTTATTAGATTGCATGGATTTGGTTGACGACAGATTTGTCGAGGAAGCAGCCTACCATGTGAAATCAAAAACAATAAATATTTATTATTATATTTCGCTTGCAGCTAGTTTGATTTTGACAGTTGGCTCAGGTGGATGGATGTTGTTGGGAAGTGACAATGTCGGTAGTTACCACAGGGCAAAATCTGGCGCGGCTACGGCTATGAGCAATAGTGGAAATTTTTCTGTTGTTCTGTTTGCTATTTCAATGTTTATTCTAATTGCGGTTATTGTGGCAATTATTGTAAGGAACATTAGATGTAGAAGTGATGAACTAGAATAATTGTTTTTGCTCACAAGTCAAGCAGCTGCTGATAGGAGCAGTCTTTGATGGAAGATGAGAGAATTGTTGATCTTTATCTGAATAGGGATGAAGATGCTATTGAGCAAACACAATTAAAATACGGTAAAAGACTTCATGTTTTATCTAAGCGTATAGTATATGATGAAGGTGCAGCAGAGGAATGTGTCAACGACACATACCTTAAAGCGTGGAATAGTATTCCGCCTCATGAACCTAGAAACTATCTATACGCTTTTTTAGCACGAATAACAAGAGGTCTTTCTTTGGATGTGTACAGAAAAAACCATGCCAAAAAGCGTCAGACTCATATGACAGTTATAACAGATGAGTTGGATATATGCATTAAAGGTAGTAACACTACTATCGAAATGCTGGACGAACGCAATTTGAAACTGGCTATTAACGCGTTTTTGGAGAATTTGCCCAAGGAAAAACGAATCGTATTTATGAAACGTTATTGGTTTATGGAAAGTATCAAATCTATAGCCGAGGAGTTCGGATATACGCAGAGCAAGGTAAAAACAAATTTGATGCGTACTCGAAACAGCCTAAGAGAGCATTTGATCAAAGAGGGGCTATTTGACTAACTATGTAGAAGACCTGATTCCTGTAAGGAGGGAGAAAGGAACTAGAAGGCCTGATTGCTGTCAGGTGGGAGAAAGGAACTAGAAGGCCTGATTGCTGTCAAGTGGGAGAAAGGAACTAGATGGAAGCGAATATAACAATAATGAGTCTTATAGTATTTATACTATCCATGTTCGGATATGTGTACGGAACTCATAACTTTTTTATGAAGAGCAAAGCTTTATATACTCAGATGATAACAGCGGCAGTTGGATGCTTTATGTTTTCTTCACTTTTTGAATTCTTGTTTTTGTTTGCCCACAAGCGAGCATTTACAGGTTTTCATATTGGAATGATCGGAATAATCGGAGGCTTTTTCTTTTTGTTCACTGCTAATTATGGTCAGATGGATGGCTTAGTGGACGACAAAACTAAGAAGCTCACTAAGACTAGAATACTAGCATTGATTGATCCGATAATTGTTATAACTTTGTATGTTGTATTTTTTAGACTGGTCAAAAACATAGAGTTGAGAGCAGTAATTGGTGTGGTTGCATTATTTATTGCTGCAGCCGGTTACTATAATTTTAAGCATATTATTATTTATGATGTGGAGCTTGGAATAGTGGCTCAGATTAGACTTTACAATGTTTTGGCTTCTGCTTGTGGTGTTTTGATTATGCTCAAGTACATTGGCCAATACGCAAAGATTACTTGGTTATATTATGCTGCAAGTATTGTGGGCGCTATTGTTATTATGCTTATTACACCAGTGCTTGAGAGAGGAGTGAAGAAATGGACAATATAAGTTATGTTTTGTATTTGTGCTTCTTTATTCCTATGGTGATGTCCTTCTTAGTTCTTGAAAGAAGATCTAGACTGGTAGTGGGATACATATTGATTGGTACAACAGTGTGCCTCTTCGTATCAGAAGTTAACGGTTCTTTATATGAGCTGATAGGAAGAAAGGACATGATTTATTTTTGCACAACAATATCCCCTATTACTGAAGAAATTGTCAAAGCACTGCCTATACTTTTTTATGCATTTTTTGTTTCTAACAACAGACTCAAAATCGTGCAGATTGCTTTTTCGCTAGGACTGGGATTTGCAATTTTGGAAAATATGATTATGCTTACACAAAACTTGCAGGATATCGATGTGACATGGTCTTTGGTTAGAGGTTTTGGAGCAGGACTTATGCACTCCGTATGTACCATGACAGTTGGCATTGGTTTTTCCTTTGTTAGAAAGAGAAGAAAACTGTTCTACAGTGGAACTATATCGTTACTTATGTTGGCTATAACATATCATGCTATTTATAACACTATTGTTATGTCGAACTATAAGTATTGGGGCTTTGCGCTTCCGCTCAGCACATATATTCCGATTATTATTTTTGAACACAGGAAACGCAAGCAAGCTCGAACACAAAATAAAAAAGAGAATAAAGTGGCCCAAGTTAACTAGTTGGCCAATCAAAATACTAAAGGGGCTTTACGCCTCTTTTGGTATTTTTGGAACTATGTGTGACGAAAGAGGCTGGTTTGCGTTTATATAGATGTAGAGAAACTGTGAGCAGAAGGAAGGTATAAAGATGAAAAGAAAGATTATTAAAAATAGAATATCTAAAGTGGTAGCTTCATTGCTAATGAGCGTAGCTATTATTGCTGGTATGACTCAGCTTATAAATATAAAGGCCCAGGCCAGTGAAGGAAACTACATATCAAGCATTTTGCTCAAGGCGGGCAAGGACGGCAACGCCACACTTTCCAAAAAGGGATACAATGTTTTGTCACCTTCATTAGTCGATGGAAATGGCAAAAAAATCTGGCTCGGTTACAAAACAACAGATGATGCCAAAAAGGCTATAAGAGGCATGGTTGTGGCAAATAGCAAAGGCAACGTTCATGCCAGTCTAGACGGCGACAGAGTTCTATGCAAGCCGGTCAAGGGCGGAAGCATCATGCTTGATGGCGACAAAGAGGCGTTTCTACATATAACAAGAAGTGAAAAGGCTGGGGCACCTATTAAAGCAATCACGCTACTCAACAGCAATACTAACAACGAAGTTAAGTTTAGTTCGGTTATGGCTGTAAGCAACAACGGTGCCGAGACAGTTAGAAATCTATCGAAACAACCAGTTGTTTTGAAAAATAATAACGGCCAAACTTTTCTTAGCCTAATCAAGTCTGATATTTGGAAAAACTATGTATCTTCAATTGCTGTTTTTAAAGGCAAAAACAAAAGAACAGTAGTGAAGAAGATCGCTGAGGCCGGATATGACTTTTACGTAGATCACAACTACGGAACCAAGTCCAAAGTAAAAATGATGGCTATTGCCAGAACAAACGACAAAAACAAGGCTATTACAGATATCATAGCTCTTTCATCCAAAAAGAATGTTGCTAACTATAATATCGCTAGTACAACAAAGATTGCCGGCAAGTACATATTCACAACAACAAATACTAAGCTGGGCAATCCAATTAACAACATCGATAGTGTTAGCGGTCTATCAGATATAGAGATAAGTGCCGATGAATGGGCAGGAGTAATTGTGGCATCTGGATCCAATGATATAGCCAGACCATTTATAACACAGAATTCACGATACATTTCTCTTACTAGCAGCAAGACTCGATATGTTTTGAGAAATGCAACATGTGATGATCAGACAGACCTAAAAATTTCTATAACAACTGCTAAGAAGAATTTGAATAAAAAGGTAATATACAAAAACAAATTGTTGTCCAAGTTTTTCAAACCTGAGGTGGTTGCAAGTGACAACGAAGAAAGCAACAAGCAGGGAACAGCAAATCTTGCACGACCAGACAAGGCTGATAAGCCAGCTAACAATGACAGCAATGTTGAAGAAAAAAATGATTCAGAAGAAATCAGCCAAGCTGTTACAGAAAACGAGAAAACTACAGAAGTAGTAGAAGACAACAAGAATGGTGAAGGAACAATTATCACGTATATAGACGATGAACAACCTCCTATTGTTCAACTAATAATTTTGCTAGCAATTGCGTTGATGATTCCTATTGTAACAATGGTTATTAGAAAGAGATTGAAGAACAAGTAATTATAATAAATGTAATATAGGGGGCAATATGTTATTTAAAGCTTTCAAAAATAAGAAAAATATAAAGCATTTGCTACTAGGCTTAGCCCTGGTAGCAGGCTTTGTTGCGTATGGTCTAAACGCTGGAACCGTCAGGGCGGCGGATAGCTCAGATATTGAACGAGCTTATAAGTCAGAAGGTCATGTTTTGGAGAGTAAGACATACGTTTTGAATCACGATATTAAGTCATCGGGCTTGATTGTAGTAAAGAAAAATATCGAAGCAACAATCGATCTTAATGGATACACAATTGATAGAAGATTAACTAAGTGTATCGACAAGGGCTCTGTTATCAGAGTAGAAAACGGTGGCAAGCTAACAATTAAAGATTCAAGTGGCGATAACAGTGGATTGATTACTGGTGGCGCTTCATTTAACGGTGGCGGTATATGTAACCACGGTACATTGATTATTGAAGGCGGAACAATCGCCAAAAACAAGTCATTCCATGACACATATGGCGGTGGCGGCGGAATCTTCAACGGAAGATACGGTGGAGATGAGCCAGGTAATCTTGTTATCAAGGGCGGTGTTATTAAAGAAAATCTTTCAAGATTTGGTGCAGGTATTGCCAACGACCAGTATAGTAATATGACTATCATTGCCGGCGTTATTGCTTATAACAAAGCAGACACAAACGGCGGTGGACTAGTATCATACGGTCAGTGCCAGTTAGAAGGCGGTGTTTTCCAAAACAACAAAGCTGTTGGCTATGGCGGAGGAATTTATTTTTCTACTGAAAAAGGCAAGGTTGCACAGAAAAACACTGTTGTAGTTGAAAAAAATCAGGCAGAAAAAGGCGGGGGCGTCTACATTGAAAAAGAGAATATCAAAATGCAGGATTGCCCTCAGATTACAAACAATAAAGGTGGAGATTTGTACTTGGCCAAAGGCGTAAAGATTGAAATCCCAGCGCTATTTTCAGAAGATGCCAAGGTTGGCATAGATGCTGAAGACACTAGTGCGACATTTACTCACGAGTGGGGCACATATTACGAAATAATTGAACGAGAAGGTATTTCACTTTTTACAGGAGCGCCTAACGTAATGCTAGAGAAAAGAACTCGTAATACAATATCAGTTGCTTCAGTTTTCTATTCAAACAATTGTGAGTTTAAGGTTTCTCCAGATTATGCCGGAGATGGCTTTTTCGCATCAATGTTAACTGATTTTAAGAAATTCCTCAAAATAACAGAAGAAAAGTATAGCGGAACACGTTTATATTTGGCATCATCTACATACTTTTTGCAGGAAGATGTGACTATCGACAGCGAATTAGTTGTTGACAATGATGTTAATGTAGTAATTGATCTAAACGGACATAAAATAAAAAACGTTAATTCAAACGAAGATGCAGAATCATTATTTACAGTTTTGAAAGACGGCACACTTACAATAAAGGACAGCACTAAAAAAGGTGCGATTACAGGAGGCCGTGCTCGTCTATCAGGCGGAGCAATATATAACAAGGGCAAAGTTGATGTTGACGGTGTCAACTTCTATGACAATCAGGCATGTGGAATTAACTCAAGCCAAGGTGGTGCTGTTTATAATATCGGAACTATGACTCTTACAAACTGTACTTTCAAAAACAATAAAGCTAAGTACAGCGGAGGTTCCGTAAGTAATGCCAAAGATATGGTTTTGAGCAAGTGTACTATTAGCGATAGTGAGGCTATCACAGGTTATGGTGGAGGACTCTTCCAAGCAGGAGTATCTGCCAATACAACATTCAAGAATTCGGTTGTTGTAACTGGTAACAAGTCTGGAAAAAATGGCGCCGGAATTATGTTTAGCTTGAATAAGCTCAACATAAGTGGAACAGTCAGAGTTGAGAAAAATGAAGGCGATAACTTATACATAGGCAGAAACGCTGCTATAACAATAGATGGTGAACTATCTAAGATGTCACATATCGGTATCACATCAGAGCGTGGCGGAAGAACAGAAATTACTAAAAATCTTTCCAACAGTAAATACGCTTATGATAATCCTGACAAAGTATTCGTTCCGGATGATTCCAAGTTCCATACTGTAATCACACCATTCGACGAGGTTTGCTTGAACGATACTAAAGAAAAATTCGTAGCTGTAGTAAAAGAAGATGACGTTACTAAATATTGCATTTCACTTGAAGAGGCAATGCAAGGATACGAGAATTACTACTATGACGATATCGAGGTTATATTACTAGACGATGTTAAGGTTGACCGCAGATGTTCAGGAACAGACCAAAAAATACTTTTGGATCTTAACGGACATGCTATTTACGGCAATGGCCAAAAGAATGAATATTCTAAGGATGATTTGATCAACGGTTCATTCTTGCTAGTTACTAAGGGACAAAACTTAACAATTAAAGATTCCAAGCCTGAGAACAAAAACAGTTTGGGCGAGGGCGGAATAATAGCATACTCATACAACAGCGCTATAGTTGTTGCCGATGGAGCAAACGTCAACGTAAAAGGAATCAAATTCCTTAACAACACGACATTTGCCAAGGGTGGTGCTATTAGAGTCGGCAAAAACAGTACAGTAGAATTGAGTGAATGTACATTCGATGGCAATAAAGCTGTATACGACAAAATTGTTTTTAACGATGATCAGTTGAATTCAAGCGTTAACGATACTAAAAATTCAGGATCATCATTTTACACTGATGGATCAGATATTGGTGTTGGTGGAGCGGTAGCTGCACAGAACGCTAGCGTAGTATTCGACAAATGTATATTTAAGAATAATCACGCTACTAAGAAAGGCGGTACGTTCTACGGCAGTGGCCCATCACCTAAGTCATCTGAGGACACATACGATTCATTCTTTAGAGAATGTACTATCGAAAATGAAGAAGCAGGTGAGTCAGGCGGAAGTATTTATCTAGTTAACACCAAGACTGATATGATGCTAACTAATTTGGAAAAGAACAAAGCAGAAAAAGGCGGAGCTTTGTACATGGAAAAGGCTAAGGCTTATTTCTCAGATGTTAAGGTCAAAAACAATACGGCTACCTCAAATGGCGGCGGAGTATTTGTAGATCCTACATCAAGCCTAGGTGTTCAAGATTTCGTTTATATTGACGAAAACAAGGTTGATTCCGAGGCCAACAATGTTTACTTGAATGACGATTCTAACAATCATCCATACATTAACAGTGGTGGAGTGGTAGAAGGATCCAAGATTGGAATTAGCAGAAAAGATATAAATAAATCAGGAATAAAAACAATTCTAAATGTTTCAACTCCTGAAATAAGAAAAGGAATTTACAAAGCGGATAAGGGCAAACTAGTTTCTAAGAGAACTAAACAAAAGGATTTCCTACTATCCGCAACAGTAATAGGTTCATTCGACAAGGCATTGTTCTTGCTGATTGGACTAGAGTTAGTAGGAGCTGCATATTTGATAATTGTGGCATATAGAAAAAAGAGAGGATAGAATATGAAAAAGTATTTAAAAATAATATCTTTTATACTGGTTGTAGTAATGTTTACTCAAACTCCTCTGGCTAGCTATGTACCCAAAAATGCAGCCGCTATAAAAGCAGCAGAAGAAGTAAAATATATTTCAGACATTAGAGTATACAAGACTAGTGGAGCGAATTTGCCTATCACCAGAATTCAGGCAGAAAAGGATGGTTATGAGCTCGCTACTGATGATTCTGGAACAATCAATCTTAACCAGGGCGGAAAAGGCGACAATATTGTTCTAGGTTACAAAAAGACAGATTCTGAAGACGAGGCTATACGATCAGTCAAGATGCTTGAAATGAAACATGGTTATGAGTGGCTCAACTATCAAAGTGTTGCAGAGCAGCAGATGGAAAAACTTGAACCAGTAGCAGCTGACTTGCTTGTGGCAGCAGAAGAAGCCAAGACTAACCTTCAAAACGGAAGCCGCGCAGCAAAGGAATCCAAAGAGTTTTTGAACTTCTTATACTTTAAGGAAAATGGAAATGAGTACCCAATGGGTGACTACATGTATGGAAGCAGAGCTGACATTAATCATATCAAAAAGTTTGTTATTCAGATTAACACAGCTTCACTTACAGCATTGTACTCACATCTTGCGCTAGGTGTTTCTGACACAGGTGACAAGTGGGTTGAAAGAATCGAAAAGTCAGCACCATTCAAGGTACCAATTAATAACAATATCTACACATATTGGGATAGAAAATATTATAACTATAGTGTTGAGTTGTTAGACAAGCTTAGAGAATTCGCTAAGTCTTACAGAGCTATGGAAGCTAGAAAAGAAAAGAATGGCGGAGAGGTTGACGGATACGATTACAAGTCTGACAAAGAGCCTAACACTAAAAACGCACAAGAAATCACTGATGCTTCAACTAAGAAAGAATCAGGAGATATTTTAGTAGAAGTAGCTTACAATATGCTCAATCAGTACAATGTTGGTGAAGAAAAAGCCGGCGACTACATTTTGAGAATGGCAGAAGAAGACTACAGTTCTAAGATGTCTATGAGAAAACTTTATCCTTTGGTTGATGCATTTACAGACGGCCAGTTTGCTATGGCAAAGGTTGTAGGTATGGAGCAGATGGCTGTGTATTTGAACCAGTCAGATGAGTTTTACAAAGAATTAGATAAGCATAAAACAGATACTATTAACGCTATATCTGCAGCAACAAAAGGCAAGAAGACAAGAGTTGATATTTACGAAGGTGTAAACAAGGAGTTTTACGAGAGAGAAGTAGCTCTTACATCAGAAGCTAACAGACAGAACAATGCTAGTACATTATATACAGACCTAACTAGAGAAGGCTCATTCAATGATAATATGAACCTAGCTATGCTTTATATCGGTCTTGCGGCTTCAGTTGCAGGTCTTATAACTGGTTCTATCACATTAGGACTTTTGATTGCAGGAAGCGAACTATCAGTTTGGGGCGCCTGTGCAAGTATCGTTGGTACTGGTATTTTGGGTACTATCGGTGGTGTGCTAGGATGTGTAGCCGTTGTAGTTGGATGGTTAGCACTAGCAGCATTGCTTGTATGCTTGCTTATCTATATGTTCAAGTGGTTCTTTGATGAGATGGATGATCCTGACAAGGAAGATTACTCCACAATGCCACAAGAAATATACGACATAGCATCGGTTGTCAAAAACAAAAAGAGATATAACGAGATAGTAAAATATGAAGTTGCAAAAAACAGCAGCGGCAAACCACAGGATTTGAATGCTGATTGTGGTAAGCGTTGGAATTTGTTATATTACTCAACTAATCCAGATCTTGGATCACCACTTTGTGTTGACTCCAAAGGTAAAGTCTTTTACAAAACTTTGAAAAACCCTACAACACCAGCTAACTGTGAGTCAGTTGGATTGTTCGGAGCTACAACAGCTGCTAACCTTAATGCATACGTAGACAAGGATAACGTTTCTTCACTATATTTGCATTATGTTAAAAAAGGTTTGATTGACGGAACAGACTATGAAGTTGATGATACTACAGAGGATTACACAAATGTTGACAAAGACGGTCTTAACAAAGGTATAAAAGTCCCTTTGAAGAAGAACACAAGATATGTTCATGGACTTATTGTCAAATCTGAAGAAACAGAATCAGCTGCTAAGGCTGCAGTTATAAAAGAACCTGGATATCAAGTTGTAGATATGAACTTAACACCGGGTACAGGTAAGTACACATATTTGGGATACAAGACTACAAGTATTAAGAACGAAGCTGTAACAGATATTCGAGTAGTTCCTAACTTCTCAGGAGGCCAAATCTCAAGAGGTGGAGCTAGTTATGCTACAGCAGGTGTTTTGCCAGATGGTTCGGCATTAGTATTCTCTAGTTATTCATGTGCCGGTACACCTATTCTTAACGACTTTAAGATTACCGACAAATATCTTCCGCTAGAAGATGAGTACGAACCAGTCAACATGTTATGTGGTGGCGAGGCATACAGCTTATCAGGTGACTTTAAAAACAACAAAGTATTTTTGTACTTTAAGCCAAGTGTAGTATATACAAGCGGTGAAAAATATCTTTCAGGTTTCCAGTTTATGTCTAGTATGAAAACTAACAAAACTAGAGATTATCAGGATTTGATTAATGAAAGAGGAATGAAAGCATATTCACCTAACTTTACAGCAGGATGTCCACTTCCTACAGGCAATGTAGTTCATCATTATGGATTTTATGCAAGTGTTGGTGGCGGTGGTACAGGTTACTTCGAGCGAGAGACTAAGGTTAATTATTCTAGTCATATTACAAAGTTATGTTATGCAGAAACATACAACCCATATAGAGCTGTATATGACATCAAGTTCCATGCAGCAACACCGAAGGCCAAAGGTCTTAATGCTTCTATTCAGACACCGGATGGTGCTTATATAGCAACAGAAACAACAATGGTATCTGACAAGGCTTTGACAGAAGGACATACTATTAATGACAAGACAACTAATTGGCCAGAGAGTGCACCTTCTACAGACGAGTACATTCATTGCTTGAGAAGTAGAGGATATGTAGATCCATATAATGGAACTGATAATCCGGTTAACTACAACCGTTACAAAACTGTATATGCTGACAGTATTAATATTAGATATGACGATGGAAGTAAACCTACTGTAAATAAGGATGGTAAGCCAGTTGGAGCTATTAGTAACGGTAAGGTATACAACTTCTATGCCAAAAACATTTTTACATTAGGACGTACAGACAATACTATGACAAAGCCAATGACAGCTTCAGATATTGAAGTTACAAGTACTTATAAAACTGCTCCAAAAGGATGGCATAGTATTCAGAAATTAGATGGCAATGAAGGCAAATCAGTTATCGATCTAAGCTTGAATGCTTTCAAGGCATTTATGTTTATCAAAGGTGAGGCTCCAACAAAGGGCAAATATATAAGCGCTATTGAAACTTACAAGTATACAAGACCTAAGGATACAGAAGGTCACAAACTAAGTGATGACGAGAAAAAAGAATACGACAGAAACTGTGACGATATGTGTATTATGGGTCTAAGATCCAAAGTTACTGACGAAATACTAGAATACAACTTTGCTATTAAAGACAAGGATTCATGGTATTGCAATCCTAAGGCTAATAACACTTCAGCTACATATATTGGTGTTAGTAGAACTGATGATGAGAACAGAGCTATTACAGGATTGTTATTCTACAAATCTGAAAAGTTACCACCAATCAAGATTACAGTAGATGGATTAGAGTATAGAAGAACAAGTGAT
>CACYHD010000002.1 GCA_902774125.1 uncultured Lachnospiraceae bacterium | reverse complement strand
AAGAAAGAATAAGAGAAGAAATCGAAAAACTGATTCTCTCAGACAATCCATCTAAACTTGTAGACGCGTACGAGTTAGGAATCACGAAGGTTGTACTTCCTGAGTTTGACAGTATGATGGAATGTGGACAGACTAACACTTTCCATATTTATAGCGTTGGTGTTCACACAATCAAGGTTATAGAAAACATCCCGCCAACCAAAACGTTGCGATGGGCTGCACTTCTTCACGATGTTGCCAAGCCTGATGTTGGCAAGTTCTATAACGGAACGACTCACTTCAAGGGACACGAGGAAGCTGGCGCCAAAAAAGCTGCGTCCATAATGAAGCGCCTTAGAATGGATAACAAAACTATTGATAACGTGAAGGTTCTCATTAAATACCACGATAAACGCACAAGAAATGTAACAGGATATTATGTTAGAAAACTTGTAAGTGCAGTTGGCAAGGATTTGTTCACGGGATTGTTGTTGATAATGCGTGCTGATATAGAAGGCAAGACTGAAAATGCTAGAGAATCCGGCATCCCTATGATTGAGAAGATTGAAAAAGAGTTCGACTATATTATGGAAAACAATGTATGCACATCTCTTAAGGAACTTGCTATTGGCGGCAACGAATTGATTGCCCTAGGAGTAGTTCCGGGCAAAGAGGTTGGAATACTTCTCAAAGCTTGTTTGGAACATGTTTTGGAGTATCCGGATGAGAATAATAAAGAGGCATTAGAAAAGTACGTTTTATCCTTGATAAAATAGGACACATTTGTAAAAATATCTAATTGTTTTTGCTTGCTGTTTATTGTATAATGAATAAGATTTTTTGGAGGTTTATTATGAGTTACAAAGATCTATACAATGAATGGTTATCAAATCCATATTTTGATGAAGAAACAAAGAAAGAATTACAAGGCATTTCTAATGACGAAAAAGAAATAGAAGAGCGTTTTTATAAAGAACTAGAATTTGGTACAGCAGGTCTTCGAGGCATTATTGGTGCTGGTACAAATCGTATGAATTACTACACAGTTAGAAAAGCTACACAGGGTCTTGCTAACTACATTAACAAAGTGAATGGTGGAGATCGCGGTGTTGCTATCGCATATGATTCACGTCACATGTCTCCAGAGTTTGCTGATGCTGCAGCGCTATGTCTTAACGCTAATGGCATTAAAGCTTATGTTTTTGAGTCTCTAAGACCAACTCCTGAGCTATCATTTGCGGTAAGAGAGCTAGGTTGTATTGCAGGTATCAACATCACTGCAAGTCATAACCCTGCTGCATATAATGGATACAAAGTGTATTGGGAAGATGGTGCACAGGTTACACCACCTCACGATATCGGTATTACAGAAGATGTTAACAAGGTTGGTATTACAGATGCCAAAACTATGGACAAGGACGAAGCTGTTAAGGCTGGTTTGTACGTAGTTATCGGTAAGGAAATAGATGATAGATATATTAGCGAGCTTAAGAAGCTTGTGAGACATCAGGATGCTATTGATGCGGTTAAGGACGACATCAAGATTGTTTACACACCGCTTCACGGAACAGGAAACATTCCTTGTAGAAGAATTCTTGATGAACTAGGATTCAAGAATGTGTATGTAGTAGAAGAGCAGGAATTGCCTAACGGTGATTTTCCTACATGCCCATATCCTAACCCAGAAGCTGCGCAGGCGTTCGAGCTAGCAGTTAAGTTAGGTACTGAGGTTGGAGCTGACTTGCTTCTTGCTACAGACCCTGATGCAGATAGAATTGGTATTTATGTTAAGGGCGAAAAGCCGGGCGAATATCATCCACTAACAGGTAATATGCAAGGTTGCCTTCTTGCTGAGTACGAAATTGGCGAGATGAAGGCTACTAACACATTGCCAGCAGATGGAGCATTAATCAAAACTATTGTTAGTACAGATATGGCTAATGACATCGCAGCTTACTATGGTGTTGAGCTAATCGAAGTATTGACAGGTTTCAAATATATCGGTGAAAAGATTCTTCAGTTCGAGCAGACAGGCAAAGGTCATTTCTGCTTAGGATTCGAGGAGAGCTACGGATACCTAATCGGTACTCACGCTAGAGATAAGGATGCTGTAGTAGCAGTTATGGCATTTTGTGAGGCTGCTGCATACTATAAGACTAAAGGCTTATCACTATATGATAAGATTAACGAAATGTATGCAAGATATGGTTACTGGGCAGATCAGGTTAAGTCAATTACTAAGGAAGGCAAGGAAGGCATCGAGATGATTGGCCGTACTATTGAGAACCTACGTAGTGACGCACCTAAGAGTCTGGGTGACTACAAAGTATGCAAGATTAGAGATTACAAGAAGGGCGTAATCGTAGATGTAGCTACTAATGAAGAGACACCTACAGGTCTTCCTGAATCTAATGTATTGTATTACGAATTAGAAGGTGGTGCTTGGGTTGCAATCAGACCATCAGGTACAGAACCTAAGTTGAAGTTCTACTACGGACTAAAGGGCGAGAGTCACGCTGATGCAGCAGACAAGATTGAAAAGCTTGGCAGCTCAGTAGTAACATTAGTAGATAATATGATGAAATAAATTATGGCGCCACATTATTGTGGCGCTTTTTTTATAAAGGGGAGAGTAATTATGAATCAAATTACTAAAAAGGGCTACGGCAAAATCAATTTAACTCTTGATGTTGTCGGATTGATGCCTAACGGATATCACGAACTGGATATGGTCATGCAAACGGTTGACTTGTATGATGAAGTAACGGTCAAAAAAACTGATTCTGGCATAAGCGTTAGCAGCAACACAGGGAAGATTCCTAATGACGAATCTAATCTTGCTTACAAGGCTGCCAAAGTTTTGATGGACGAGTTCGGTGTCGGTGAGGGTGTTGACATTAGCATCCAAAAACGTATTCCTATAGCTGCGGGTATGGCTGGCGGCAGCGCAGATTGTGCAGCTACATTGAAGGCTGTTAATGAATTGTTTGATTTGGGCTTGAGCGATCAGGAACTATGTGATAGAGGTGTAAAGCTTGGCGCTGATGTTCCATATTGTATTATGGAAGGAACTCGTAGAGCTCAGGGAATCGGCGAGGTTTTGACCAAGCTTCCTGCAGTACCTCAGGCACATATTGTTTTGGCGAAGCCTGATATATCTGTTTCTACAGCCTTTGTGTACGGCGAGATTGACAAGATAACACCTTGTAATAAGCCTGACACAGAAGCTATGATTGAAGCTTTAGAAAATGGCGACATCAAAAAGGTTGCTTCTAATATATGTAACGTTCTTGAAGAAGTTACTATTCCTAAGCATGGCATTGTCAGCGTGATTAAGGATGTACTTACTGAAAAGGGAGCGTTAGGCGCTATGATGAGCGGTAGCGGTCCGACTGTTTTTGGCATTTTTGACGACAGAAAAAAGGCCGAGGATGCAGCCAATGCTCTTGAGGCGATGGAAGGCATGGAGCAGGTACATTTGACAGGTTTTTATAATAAGTAGAACAAGGGGGCAAAATGAATAACAATTCTTATATAGAACTAAAAAGTATACAGATGTTAGATGGCGAAAAAGATATTATTGAGGTTTGCGTTAGAGGTCAGGTGGAAAAAACTGATAATGGTTATGTCGTTAACTACACAGAGTCAGCAGATGACGGCAGAGAAACTTTCACTAAGTTGACGTTCAAGAAAGGCGAGGCTACGCTTGAGAGAAGTGGAGCTGCAACATACGCCATGGACTTTGCGGAGATGCAAAGTACTTCAATGAAACTTAATACTCCATACGGCATGGCGGAGCTTGGTATTATTACAGAGTGTGTAAAAGTTTCAAAAAATGATAATATAATTGACTTGGAAATAATATACTCATTGATGCAGGGTGGTCAGTTGATGGCTGACACTAACTTGGAGATGAGGGTTAAGCTGGATTAATACATATTTTTAGGCACAAAAAAAGAAGGTTTAAAAACCTTCTTTTTGTTTTTGGATTATTTTCTTCCAAATTTTTTCTTTTTCTTTGGCTCTGCAACTGGACCTCTAAGTCTCTGTACCTTAGTGATGTAAATACCACTAATAGTTGCTTTAAGCTCCTGCTTAGGAAGAATCTGATCATAAACCTTTGAATCAGCGATAAGATTTAGTACCTTAGGGCCTGCCTTAGCTTTTACGATAGGAAGCTTAGCTCTCTTGGCATATTTAGGAGCCTGCTCCATAACGATTGAAGGAAGACCTGCGTCTTTTAATCTAAGTTTCTTCTTATCTATAACGAATAGGTTTACTACTTGTGAGTTCTGCTCCATAGTAGCTTTCTGTTCATCCTGTTTCTTTTCAGCTCTTTTGCCGATGAAATATAGTGCGATTACTGCAGCAAGTAGAACTACTGTAATTACTATAAGTACGATTGAAAGAGTGCTTAGTGCAACAATTCCTGTCATAATTGATACCTCCGTTATATTAATAGTCGTTAAACGCCTTGTGCTATTTTATCATTTTTATTGTTCACATTCAAGAATGGCTTGTCGTGTCATTTCACTTAGCTGCTTGAATTCTTTTCTCTCCCAATCAGCAGTTTTAATAGGCTCTAGGAATGTGATAGAAGCTGTTGTTTTTTTGAAAATTGGAAGATGATCCTCAAAAACAGGAGAATCATATGAAATCTTCATAGGGACAACAGTGCATTTAGTTTTTTGTGCAATCTTGAAACTTCCTTCCTTAAAGTCTAGAAGTTCACCGGTCTTAGAACGAGTTCCCTCTGGAAAAATAACGATAGAAGTGCCGTTTTTGATTAAGTCGCAAGACTTGTTAATCATCTTAAGGCCGTCTCTTGGGTCTTCTCTATCTAAGAAATAGCAATGCATAAACATCATAAGTAGATTGACTACTGGAATTTTGAGTAATCCTTTTTTGGCGATGAAGCCTGTAGGACGGACCATTAATGGATACAAAGCAATTGTATCAAGAATTGAAAGATGGTTACCTATAAATAGAACGGCTTCGTCTCTAGGGATAAGCTCTCTGCCTTTGAGATTGTACTTAATGCCACAAATATGTGAAACTATGCCCAAGCCTACCTTACATACCCAAAACATACTCAAATAGTCGCAGGCTTTTTTGCTAAACAGCTTGACTAGCAAAAACACAAGCATAAGTGGCAATGAAATAATTAGAAATAATAGCAAATAAAGTGCTACAAAAATTGATCTTATCATAATTAGCTCCTATTATAATGTAAAAACATGTAATATTGTGTGCCAAATGGCTGTTTTTGGATGCGCGGATATTGATGCGCTATAAGCATTATAAACTATAAATTTGCAAATAGAAATGGAAATGTGATAAATAATAAAAAATGAGTTGCAAACTGAAATCAATAATGCTATATTATCAGTTATAAAGGAGTAATCCGCATAATTTATAGTGCTTGGTAAACGGATATTATCAAGTGACGCCTGTACTAATTATTCTAGTCAGGGCTATTTTTAAGGAGGAACAATATAATGAAAATGATGAAGAAAATTGTAGCTTTAACAGCTGCGCTTGTACTAGTTATTGGTACAGTATCAACAGTATCAGCTGCTTCATGGAAGACTTATTTTGGTCTTAACTCAGGTTGGTACGAAGGAACAGAAGCTAAGTTCTCAGGCAACGCTTCAGGTTGGACATGTAACATTCTTTCAATCGGATGGGGCGGCTGCTGGGGTGGCCAGATCAGCCAGAAGAAGAACATCGTAAAAGGTAAGAAGTACACACTAAAATGTACTCTTTCATCTTCAGCTTTTGATAAGTGGGTTTACATCAAGATTGGTAATGAAACAGGATCACAGATGAACCTAGGTCAGTGGGTTGACTGCAAGAAAGGTAAGTCAGTTTCAATCAACAAGACATTCACAGCTAAGTACAATGCTAACTCAATCTACTTCGCAGTAGGTGGTGACTTCGGTGACAGAGCTGGCGTTGCAACAGATAAGGATGCTAAGGTTAGATATAAATACGCTCCTAACAAGAAGTTAGACGGAAGACTTCCTTCTGACTACTCAGCAGAGCACAAGACAACAATCAAGTGTACAGGATTCTCACTAGAGGAAGTTAGCGCTTCAACACCATCTAACGGTGGTACTGGTAATACTGACACTAACACAGGTGGCGGTAACGTTGTAAATCCTAACAACAACGGTACAGTTACACCAGATGCTGGCAACACAGTATCAGATCCTAACACAACAGTTGCAACAGGCGACTTCGAGCCAATCGTATTTGGCGCAGCAGCAGTAGTTGCAGCAGCAGTAATCGTTGTATTCACAAGAAGAAGAGAAGCTGAATAATATTAGTTTCATTTAATAAAAAAAGAGATGCTTATGCATCTCTTTTTTGTTTGTGAAAATTGTATAAAAAAATGGGTTGTTTTTGTTTATTTTTTGTTGAATTTAACCTATCGCTATGTTAAAATTTGTCATAGGAATATCACTATGAGGATTTTCTTATGTAAGTGAATTTTTTCAACAAATCATAAGGAGGATAAAAGAATGAAAAAATTTGGACGTAAGTCATTATCTGTAATGCTTGCAGGTGTTTTAGCAGTGTCTGCATTAACATTCACAGGTTGTGGCGGTGGAAGCGCTACTGATCCAGCAGCGGAAAGTGGATTGGTAGACACAGATGTTAAAGGTAGCATCGACATTATGACATGGGGCGGAGACAGCAAGTATTATGAAGATCTTGGTGGACAGGACATCAGCCCTAGCAAACTAACTTCATCAACTCTTGCACAGCACTACGCTGTAGCAAAGGCATTTAAAGAACATTACCCAAATGTTAAGATTAACCTTTGGGCTAAGTCAGGAGATCCTAACCAGCCAGGAACACCTTCTTGGTCACAGGAAATGGAAAACTTCAAGGCTGACCACGGTAAGTATCCTGATATCTGGGGCGTTACAGATCTTTGCGCAGACATCGAAAAAGGTCTTGTAGCTGACCTATCAGTATATAAGAAAGAAGATTCATACAAGGCTTACAACAAAGGTCTTATGGACAACATGAACTATTATGGAATGCAGGCTGCACTTCCATCATACTCAATTCCATGGGGTATTTGGATTAACAAAGCTTTGGCAACAAAGAACAACATTGACGTTCCTAGTGAAGACTGGACAATCGACGAGTTCGTTGATTTCATTTCACAGGGCGACAACAAGACATTCTGGGGTATCAAGCATGCCGCTACTGACCCAGCAGGTCACGACGGTCACGGACCACTTGATATCGTAAACATGGGTGTTGATACAATCAACAAGCAGATTAAGGAAGAAAATTCAATTGACCTTAACAACGAGCAGGTTAAGTCAATGCTAAAATACCTTACAAAGATTGCTGCAGCTTCAATTGATACAGCAATGGGTAAGGAAGAGCTTTCAGCAGATATTGCAAAAGAGAACAAAGGTTACTCATGGTCATTCTTCTGTAACAACAGAACACTTGTTAACTGTGAAGATCCTTGGTATCTAACAGCTGGTGCTGATGATTCTGCTAAGGACTCAGGTGTTTACATCAACTCAACTGATTGGGACTTCTATCCATTCCCATCAACAGAGTACAATGACAACTGCATCAGACTTGTAGTAGACCCAATCGCTCTACACAACTACGCAGCTGACGATGGAAACAACGACTGGAGCAAGAAAGAAAAAGCTAAGTTAGACCTAGCTTATACATATGCTACATATATGACAGCTTCAACAGAAGCTAAGCAGGCTGTATTTGATCAGAAGTGGACAGAAAACGGCGCTAAGAAGAATTCAGCTGCTAACGATTCATTCCCAGTTGTAACTGGTGATGCATACAATGACCAGATGGATATTTGGAATAGCCATCCAGCTCACAAAGTATACAAAGACAAGAAGGGCTTCCAGAAGGTAGTTAAGCTATTTAAGGAAGGTAAGTCTTGGGATTACATCGACAAGTGCTGGACTAAGACAGTTAAGGAGAATGGTGAAGATAAGGATACACTATTCGAATGGCGTAACTGCAACAGCGAGGATGTAGCTGGTGCTTGGATGACAGACAAGAACTGGGGAGACCAAGTTAAATCAAAACTTGCTGACTGGACAGAAACAATCAACAAGAGAATTGACAAGGCTCAGGCAACATTCAAAGAAGCTCTTAAGAAATACTACGGAAAGACAGACGCTGATTTTAAATAAAGCAGTCCGTAGGTAGATTAAGCGAGAGTTAATAATACTAATCATAATTAAGATTAAGCTTAAGAAAACTTAAACGTGATTGCGGAACTGTCACAAATACTGATGGTTCCGCTTTTACGCTGTAAATAAAGAAATAATCTAAAAAGAATGGAGAACGACAATGAAAACAAAACTTATTAGCATATTAGTTGCAATAGCTGTTGTAGCTGGTGGTTGCGCTCTACTTTTTGGAGTTATTTTGAAGACAGAGCCAGAATATATCAAAGACGTAAGTCAGAGTGATTTCAAGGCTGCTTATAAGTTACTCAACGAATCTTATTTGAAAAAAGGCGAGAAGGCTGAAGTTTACTACTCAGATTTTATTGCAGCCGAAAAGAAGATTGGTGAAGGTACAGCAACAGCGCAGATTAAAGACGGAGTTTCTACTAAGGACTACGCTGCAAAAACAAAGAATGCGCCAAAAGCTATCACTAACTATAAGCATGACATGAAAGACTTGGATTACCAAGACAAGGCAGTCTATGATGTTTCTGTTGCCAAGGAAGGATTGTATTATCTAAACGTTGATTATATTTCTGCTGGCGAATCTTTGTCAGATTATACAGTTAGCGTAGCAGTTAACGGTAAGCAGGATTATACAGAAATGAATACAATCTCAATGCGTGTTAACTGGGATGACTCAGGAAAGCAGGACTTTATAAGTAGTTCTGATAAGAAGAAGTTCCCAGTAGATAGCTATGGCGATGAGATGGCTCCAAGCCAAAATAAAATCCAAGAATGGGCTAGTGTATATCTATACAACAACACATATACTTCAACAACTCCTCTTTGTTTTTACCTAAAGAAGGGTTCTAACAAGATTGAGATTACGAACGTATCATCAAGTGGTTTGGCATTAGGTCAGATTAAGGCTGAGGCAGCAAAAGAAAATGTTAAGTCTTACAAGGAGTATGCTAAGAAGCATTCAGGCGAAAAGCTTGTAACAGACAAGGATGCTCAGTTACAGGTTGACGCAGTTTACTACTCAAGTAAGAACTCAACAGATGCTATTTATGGCTCAGTTGCTAAGGATTCACTTACACGATTCAATATAGATACAGAAAAGCTT
Source organism: uncultured Lachnospiraceae bacterium (assembly GCA_902774125.1). Classification (GTDB taxonomy): domain Bacteria; phylum Bacillota; class Clostridia; order Lachnospirales; family Lachnospiraceae; genus Eubacterium_G. The sequence goes on along the minus strand of CACYHD010000002.1, from coordinate 73,981 downwards.
AATACATTGAACTGGAAGGAAGCAGGTATTGAAGTTAATTACACAATTGACGTTAAGAAAACTGGTAATTACAACCTAGCTTTCCATTATCAAAACAACAAAAAAGAATTTGTTACATTTGAGACAATCAAGTTAGATGGCGAAGTTCCATTTGCTGAGATGTACAACTATCAGTTTGATGCTACATCATCAGGATATGCCAACGAAGTTTTGTCTGACAAGGATGGCAAAAAATATAACTTCTATCTAACAAAGGGTAAGCATACTATTACTATCAAACAGGAAAACTCACCTATTATGGAAGCTTATAGATATGCCCTACTTATTGAACAGCATGTAACAAACTTCCAATTGGAAATTACTAAGATCACAGGTAAGGAAGCGGATGAGAACCGTAACTGGAAGATGACTAAGTACATCCCTAATGTGGCTAAGTACTTAGAGGCATACGAGACAGTTATTCAGCATATTAGATTTATGCTTCAGGATTACTCAGACAACGGTAATGCCGGCGCTGTACTTACTTACTTAGATGAAGCTGAAGAGTACATTGATATTATGGAAGAATATCCAGATGATATTGCTCTTCACTTAACAGATTTGACTGGTGCTGATAACTCAGTACTTGTATCATTAAGTAACTTCACAACAGAAGTAACATCTAATGATTTTATTCTTGATAGAATTTATGTAATCGGCGATGAAGATGAAATCGGCAAAGCCAACCCAAGTGCTGGTGGCGCATTGTGGACAGGTATCAGATCACTTGTTAACACATTTACATCTAGCAAGTATTCTACAGGAGCTGCTAACGATCCAGAAACACTTACAATTTGGGTTAACAGAGCTATCACTCACGTAGACTTACTTCAGAAAATGGCTGATACAGAATTCAAGCAGTATTACAAAGAAAAATATGGCAAGGACGTTAAAGTTCAAATCGCAGCAATGCCTGACGTTAACAAGCTAACACTTGCTATCGCAGCAGATGAAGCTCCAGACGTTGCCCTTGGATTAATGTCATACGTACCATTTGACTTATCAAGCCGTGGTGCTTTGTATGATTTGTCTAAGTTCGATGACTTCTGGCAGGTAGCTAACAGATTCCCAACAGGTGCATTCGTATCATACGTATATAACGAGGGAATGTATGCTATTCCAGAAACAACAGACTTTAATGCAGTAGTTTATAGAAAAGATATTTTCAAACAGTTAGGACTAGAAGTTCCTGATAACTGGGATGAGCTAATAGATATTTTGCCTACTCTACAGAGATACGGTATGAACTTCTATCACAACATCTCACTTGGTGCTACAGGATACAAGTGGTTCTACCAGACAGCTCCTATGGTGCTACAGAATGGTGGTTCACTATATGTTCAGGATGACAAGGGACTTGTAACAACTGGTGTTGATACTAAGAAGGCTGTTAAGGGACTACAGTTCCTAGGCGACCTATTCACTAAGTACTCACTACAGACTAGTGTTAACACATTCTTTAACTCGTTTAGATACTCAGTACTTCCAATCGGTATCATCGGTATGGAAGATTACACTCTAATTAAAAACGGTGCTATGGAGTTAGACGGTAAGTGGGGAATCGCTCCATATATCGGAACAGTACAGGAAGACGGAACAACTAACAGAACATTCGTTGCTAACGGTACTGGTGGTGTTATCTTCAAGTCTTCTGACAAAAAAGATGTTGCTTGGGACTTCCTAAAATGGTGGACAAGCACAGACGTTCAGACAGAGTACAGTTACACACTTCGCTCATCATACGGGAAGACATATTTCTGGTTATCAGCTAATATGGATGCCCTAAGAAATAACTCAATGGATGAGAAAGACAAAAACATCGTATTGGATCAGATTCAGTACGTAACTGACGTAACAAGAACTCCAGGTCAGTATCTACTAGAGAGAACTATTTCTAACATTTGGACATCAATGGTATTCGACGGTATATCTGCACAGGTTGCTGTAGACGAAGCTAAGTCTGATGTTAACAAAGAGATTGTTCGTAAGATGCAGGAGCTTGGATATTACAATGCCGACGGCAAGATGATCAAGAAGTTCAAACTTCGCGGTTATGATTGGATTCAGGCTAACAAAGATAAGGCGAAAGGAGGTAAAAAATAATGGCAGAGGCAGTTGCTGTAAACAGCGTAAGCAAAAAAAGACATAATCCGCTAAAAACAGACGGATTTAGATCTTTTGCATTATTACTACCTTATGCGATAATGTTTTGTTCATTTATTTTACTTCCTATCGTTATCGCTATAGGATTATCATTTACTTACTTTGATGTAATTAACACTCCTTCTTTTGCAGGTATGAATAACTACATCACATTGCTTACAGGCGATGAAGTATTTATGAAATTCGTTTTACCTAACACAATTCTCTACGCTATCGTAGTAGGTGTTGGTGGTTATGTTCTATCATTTATCATGGCTTGGGTTTTGGCTCAGGTTACACCACGTGCTAGAACAATTTATGCACTAGCAATGTATACACCTTCAATGGTTGGTATGCTTATGATTCAGGTTATTTGGAAGACAATCTTCTCAGGTGACCAGTCAGGTCTTGCTAATGCTTATTTGCAAAAACTTGGTTTTATCAACCAACCAGTACAATGGTTGATTAGTTCTGACTACTTTATGCAAATTATGATTTTTGTATCGTTATGGTCATCAATGGGTATCGGCTTCTTGTCCATGCTCTCAGGTATCATGAACATCGATCAAGAATTATACGAAGCTGCATATGTGGACGGAATCAAAAACAGAGCACAGGAAATTATTTACATTACTGTGCCATCAATGAAACCACAGATGTTATTTGGTGCCGTTATGTCTATCGTAAACGCCTTCAACATGGGTTGGATCGGTGTTTCCCTAGCAGGTGCGAACCCAACACCAGACTATGCCGGTCAGCTAATTGCTAACCATATCGATGACTACGCTTATGTACGTTACGAAATGGGATACGCCTCAGCTGTATCAGTTGCATTGCTCTGTCTAGTATGGGTATGTAGTAAGGTAGCAAATAATCTATTTACAGAAAAAGATGAATATTAGAAAGGAGGATATAAATGGCTAATTTTCAAGGTAATAGAATTAATCCATCAAGATTTTCAAAAAGTCAGATTAAATTCCATGTTATATCATTACCATTATCAGTATTTATGATTCTCCCGGTAGTATTCTTAATTGGTAATGCGTTCAAGCCTCTAGGCGAATTGTTCAAGTTCCCTCCAAGTTTGTTCGTATATAATCCGACTTTAGACAACTTTAAAAACCTATTGAACTTAGCAGGTTCAACAGGTATTCCAATGTCAAGATATTTCTTGAATTCATTAATTGTAACAGTATTAACAGTTGTTCTTAACTTAATCATTACAATTATGGCTGCTTACGTTTTCTCTAAGAAAAAGTTCAAAGCCAGCGGCGCTCTATGGGAAATCAACCAGATGGCCCTAATGTTCGTAGCAACAGCCGTATCAATTCCAAGATACTTGATTATCGTAAATGTAGGTGCATACAACACATGGTTTGCACACATTTTACCTCTAATAGCGATGCCAGTAGGCTTATTCTTGGTTAAACAGTTCGTAGACGGCATTCCAGATGCGCTAATAGAGGCAGCAGTAGTGGACGGTGCTGGAGATATAACAATCCTTAGAAAGATTATTATTCCACTAACAAAGCCAGCCCTAGCTACATCAGTCGTTTTGACATTCCAGCAGGTTTGGGGCAATGTGGAAACGTCCAACAACTATATTACAAACGAAGCATTAAGAACATTGACATACTACGTTAACTCCATCGGTGTTAATAACGCAATGTCTGCAGCCGGTATGGTAGCAGCGGCGAACTTAATTATGTTTATTCCTACCCTAGTTATCTTCATCGCAATGCAGTCTAAGGTTATGAACACTATGGCTAGTTCAGGTATTAAGTAAGGAGGCACATATGAAAGGTTTACTAAAGAAATCATCTATGCTGCTCCTTGCAGTAGCCATGGTGATAATGAGTGTTATATCAGTGTCAGCTTCACAGGCGACAAGTTATACATACACTCTTGATGATGAGAGCGAGTATGTAAGAACACAGGATGCATATTTGCCAGATAGAACTATTACAGGCATTGGACTATCTAATGCTTCTGATATGTTCATCGACAAGGACAACAATGCATACATTTCTGATACTGGTAACAGTAGAGTTCTTATTTACAGCCTAGACAAGGAAAAGGTTGTAAAAGAAATTTCCAAAGACACAGTTAAGGATAAGAGATTCTCAGGATTTAATCAGCCAATGGGTCTCTTCCTAACAAATGCCGGTGAGCTATACGTAGCAGATACTGGCGCCAAAACAGTATTCAAATTCGACAAGGATTTGAATTACGAAAGACGTTATGATAAGCCAGACGCACCTATTTTTGCCGATACTAACTACGAGCCAATCAAAGTTGCTATCGACAGTGGTGACAACTTATATATCGTTTCAGAAGGTGTTTACAATGGTATTATTCAGTTGGCAAAAACAGGAGAATTCCTAGGATACTTTGCTTCTAATAAAACTGTGCTAACACCTCAGCAGGTGTTCTTAAAGATGATTTACACTAAGGAGCAGGAAAAGAATTCAGCGCTTCTTAACACAACACCAACAACATTCTCAAATGTTTTTGTAGATGTTCACGGTGCAGCTTACTCAGTATGTATGGGTGAGGGTGAAGATCTTCTTAAGAAACATAGTACTAATGGATCTAACATGTTCACAAACCCTGTTGTATGTACAGAAAACATGACAGACGTTTGGGTTGATGGAGACGGAATTATCTACACATCTGATACTGACGGTTTCATCAATGTGTACACAAGAGAAGGCGAACTAATCTTTAGCTTCGGTGCACAGGTAAGTGACCTTGACGTTTCAGGTTTGTTCAAATCATTAGTAACAATTGCTGTTGATAACAAAGGAAATATTTGGACAGCAGACGGCGAGAAAGGTTATCTACAATCTTTCATCCCAACAGAGTATGCTACAACTATTTTCCACGCCCTTAAGGAATACGAGAAAGGTAATTATGACGAGGCTCTAGCTAATTGGAGTTACGTATTAAGACTTAACCAGATGTCTGTGCTAGCTCACAACGGTGTTGCCAAGGCATACCTTAACGATGAAAAGTATTCTAAGGCTATGAAGGACTTCGAGATTGCCGGTAACAGAGCTGGTTACTCAGATGCCTTCTGGGAAGTTAGAAATAAAGCTATTCAAAAATATTTAGGACCATTCCTAATTTGTGTTTTGATTCTTATCGTATTGAAGATTGCATTCAGCATTTTTGATAGAAAAGGTAAGTTCAAAAAGAAGAGAAAATCATTATATAAGAAACTTGGCAAGGTGCCAGTGCTTAGCGAAATCGGATATGCGTTCAAATGTGCAAGACATCCAATCGACAGATATTATGATATCAAGGTTAATAAGCACGGTTCACCACTAGCAGCATTGATTATATATGTTGTATTCTTCGGTGTTTATATGTGGTATCAAACTGGTAAGGGATTCATTTATCAGTACACAGACGTTGAAGATATGGATATGGGTGCTGTAATCGTTGGTTTCTTTGCTATTTTGATTCTATTCATTATCTGTAACTACTTAGTAACAAGTATCACAGATGGTGACGGTACATTAAAGCAAGTATTTATGATTCCAGCATATGGTTTAATGCCAGTAATGTTCTCAATGGTTATTACAATTGGAGCATCTTACGTATTAACATATAACGAAGCATTTATACTAACAGTAATTATGATGGTTGGTACTGTTTGGTCAATCGCTACAATATTCGAGGGACTAGCTACAGTACATGATTATGAGTTCGGTAGAACTGTAGTCAGCTTGATCATTACAGCAGTATTTATGTTGATTGCTGCAATCGTAGTATTAGTTGTTCTCATCATGTGGGATCAGCTATCAGATTTCTTAGTAACAGTTGGAAAGGAGGTAATAAGAAATGTCACAGGCGGCTAGAATTATCAAAAAAACAGTTAGCGTTGTTGTCATCTTAGGCCTACTTTCCGTTACAGTAGCTGTAGCAGCAGCTTATCTAAACACAAACAGAGATACTCGTAAGGCACCTGAAAAGGTTTCTGAGAAACTTGAGATAAGCAAGAAGGGCTACAATAAAATTTATCAGTCAGGCAAGTACGAATACTATTGGAGAGAAGATAGAGATATTATCGCTATCAAGGACAAAAACAATGGTTACGTATGGAAGACTGGTGTTGATGCTCCTTTCAGTAAGGACATCAAGGCTGCCAAAGAGGCAGAAAACGAAAAGACATTAAAGCAATATGCAGAAGATGAAGAAATTTCACTAGATGAAGCCAAAGAGTTAGCAAACACTCCTCAGGAGGATAGCCTTAACTCAATGTTTACTGCTATGGCTAATTCACTTATTACACTTGAGTACTACGAGGGTTCAGGTGAAGGTATGTCAACATCTAGAGTTTCATCTGCAGCAGAAGTTGCTAGAGATGGTTCATCAACACTTTCAAAAGTTAAATCTAATGAGTTCAAACTTAAATGTAAGTTCAAAGTTGATGAAGGCAACGTAACAATGAACGTATATATCACTTTCGGCGAAGATGGAACAATCAACTATAAGGTTCCTCAAAAAGAAATGGAAGATGATATTAAAGGCAAGTCACTTGCCAAAGTTAAGAGTTTAGTAGTTACTCCATTCCTCGGAGCCAGCGGTGGTGCCATTAAGGTATACAACAAGGCAGAAGAAGACTGGACAACAATCAAGTCTAAGACACTTACACCTGGTTACGTTTTGGTACCAGACGGAAGTGGTGCTTTGATGAGATTCGAGAAAAACAAAGCTAAGTTCTCAGACTACGAAGGAAACGTATATGGTGCAGATCCTGCAACAAATATGTACTATCAGGAAAAGCTTAATGATGCTGTTCCTCTAAGTAGTCCAACAATGCCAGTATATGGTATCAGTCACGGTGATGGAACACAGGCAGCATTCGTTGCATACGCTGATGGCGGCGACGAGTACATGAAAATCAATGTAGTACCATCATCAACTGAAAAGAATAAGATCAAATATACTTATGCTTATCCATCATTTACTTACAACTCAGAATTCTTCCAGGTAACAAACCAGGCAGGCGATTCTTATCGTAAGGTACAGGATACAGCTAATAAGTTTGATGTAGATATTACTTATGATTTCCTAAGTGGTGACGGAAGCGACGGAACACCATCAGCAGATTATGTTGGTATGGCTAAGGCTTACAAGCAACATCTAATCGATGAGAAAATCCTCAAAGAAAACGTTAGCACAAGTGGAGATGTTCCTATTAGAATTGACTTCCTAATGTCAGATTCTAAGAAGGGTGTTTTCTCTACTCAGGAAGTAGAAGTTACATCATGTGATGATGTCAAAAACATTATTGACACATTAAACAAAAACGGTGTTAAGAACATCAATTCAGGATTGATTGGTTGGCAGAATAAGGGTGAGACACTTGCTAAGCCTAACAGCACAAGCATTTCTTCAGCTGTAGGTTCAAAGGGTGAGTTCGAAGACCTTATGACTAACTTCGCTAAGAAGGATATTGATGTATCATTCTCAAGAGACTTCTCATTGATCAATGAGGATATGGTTGGATATTACAAGACAGCTGCAAGTCACTTGAACACTAAATATTTAGAGTTAGATAAGTCAGAAATTCTTCCTAAGAATGTACCTGTTTCAGAGTTTGGTTATGCTACACCTGAAAGCAGTGTTGAATGGATTGAAGACTTGTATGATGATATGGATATTGAAGAGTACGCTAAGTCATTTACTGTAGCAGGTATTTCTAACAAGCTAGTAACTACTTATTCAAACAGTGGTTCTACAACAGCACCTGAGGCAATCAAGATGTTTGGCAATGTATTTGCAGATATTCATAAGGATGTAAAACTCAACATGGTTAATCCTAACCAGTATTTGTGGAAATACACAGATAGATATTTGCAGTCTATGGTAGGCACATCTCAGTATGTATATGAGACAGATACAGTACCTTTCCTACAGATGGTACTAAGCGGAACTATGGAAGTATATGCTCCATATTCTAACTTCTCATTCTACTCTAAGGCAGATATGCTTAAGATGATAGACTACAACCTTTCACCATCATTTGTATTGACTAAGAAGCCTTCATACTTGTTGGCTGCTACAACATCTGCTGATTACTATTCAACAGAGTTTACTCAGTACAAGAAGTTGATTGGAACAATTTATAATACTGTTAATGACACATTGAAGAACGTTAGCGGATTCAAGTGGACTAACAGAACAGTACTTGAAGACGGTGTTATCGCCAACGAGTACGAAAAAGACGGATATAAGAAAACAGTAATTATCAACTACACTAACGATAAAGTTACTGTAAAAGGCAAGAGCGTTAACGCTCAGAGCGCAATTGTTGTGGAAGGGGGTGTTAAATAATGGCTAAAAAAGAAAAAGCCCCAAAGAAAAAGAGACTTACTAAAGTTGAAAAAGAAGCTGCTAGAGAAGTAAAAGCAGAGAAAAGGGCAGAAGCTAAAAGAACACGTGTTGCTTCCACACCAAAGCAGCAGGCCAAAATTGATGCACAGGATAAGAAAGAAAAAGCTAAGTATGAGGCAAGACTTAAAAAGGCTGCCGATAAAGAAGCCAAGAGAGCTTCTTCAGGAAAGAAGAAAAAGCTTAAAACTTATCAACAGCGTCAGAACAGAACAGGTTATGCATTTATGGCACCATGGATTATTGGTTTCCTAGTGTTTACAGCATTTCCATTCATCATGACAATTTACTTAAGTTTTACAAACGTAAAATCAACTATTTTTGGTTACGATATCAAATGGAACGGTGTTAGCAACTACTACACAGCATTCTTCAAGAACGAAAAATTCTTAGCTGCGTTGCTTAGTTACTTACAGATGATTATTCCATATGCGTTTATCGTAGTAGTATTGTCATTTATTATCGCTTACTTGCTATGTAAGATTAACGTTGGTAAGGGAATTCTAAGAACAATCTATTTCCTACCAGTTATCATTATGTCAGGTCCGGTTATGAGCCAGATTTTGACAGTACAGTCAGCAGGTACAGCTGAAGCTTCAGCAGAAGCAATTAGTACAAACGCTTACTCAAATATTTTCATTATGCAGATTATTGAGAGCTACTCTCCAGGATTAGCATCAGGTCTTGCGGGAATATTTGATCACTTGTCAATTATACTTTGGTTTACTGGAATCCCTATTGTACTATTTATCAATGGTTTGCAGAAAATTAACCCAAGTATTTATGAAGCTGCTAAGATCGACTCTGCTAATGCATGGCAGATTATGTGGAAGATTACAATTCCAATGCTTAAGTCAATCGGACTTATCATCACTGTATTTACAGTTATCCAGTTAGGTATGTATGATTCAATCAACCCTGTTTACGAATTGATTGAAAAGGCTACTGAGGATACTAACGGTGGTTTGGGATTCGCCGCAACGTACGCATGGATTTATTCCTTCGTGGCGTTGATCATAATCGGTATTGTATTCTTGTTGTTCAGAGATAGAAAACCTAAGGACATCAAGGCTAGACAGAAGCAGGAGAAGAAACTTAAGAAACTAGAGAAGCAGCAGAAGAGAAGACTTGCTGCTCAGAAGAGACATCAGAAGAAGGAGGCGAAGTTATATGGCAAATAAAATAACTAGTGCAAAGAATTCAGTTTTGTCATTTATCAAAAACTTTAACTTTGCCAAATTCAAAAAATTAAAATTAGTAAACATTATTGCAAAAATAGCAATTTATTTCCTACTTATCTGTATCGGATATGTATACTTAAATCCTATTTTTGAGATGATTTCTAAGTCAATTATGACAACTGAGGACTTGATTGATCCTTCTATTACATGGATTGCTAAGCACGCTACTTTTGATAACTTTGGTAGCGCAATCAAAACCCTCGACATACCTACATCACTTTTTGGTTCTATAATATTCTCAGGAATACTTGCTATAGGACAAACAGCGGTGTCGGCTACAACAGGATTTGCATTATCAAGATATACATTCAAGGGTAGAGGTGTTTGGTTTGTAATGCTTATACTTGCATTTATTCTACCTATACCACTATTAACAGTTCCTCGTCTTATGATTTTTACATCATTCAAGACATTAACAGGAATTCAGTTAATTGGTACACCAATTCCTCAGATTGTAATGGCAATCCTAGGCCAAGGTACATATTCAACAATGTTAGTTTTGATTTTCTATAACTTCTTCAATATGATTCCTAAGTCATTAGATGAAGCAGCAATGATCGACGGAGCAGGTTCAATGAAGGTGTTCTATCACGTTGCTATTAGATTATCAGCTGCAACAATCTTAGTTGTATTCTTGTTCTCATTCGTATTTAACTGGAATGAAACATATACAACTAACACTATGCTTAGAAGTGCTGTAGAACTTATACCTAGTCAGTTGACATTGTATAGTAACAGTACTGGTGGTGCGGAAACAGCAGTCAATGAAGCGCAGCGAATGGCAGCTACGTTGATTTCAATCTTACCGCTATTAATTCTATATGCATTAGTTCAGAAACAATTCATTCAGGGTATCGAAAACACAGGTATTACTGGTGAATAAAAATGCTGAAGGCGGCTTAGGCCGCCTGAGGATTACAACGGGAGGTAGTATGATGAAAAAAATGAAAAAATTGTTATCTGTAATTTTTTCTATCGTGATGATTGCATCTGTATCACTTGTTAACAACGTTGATACACAGGCAGCTGTAAAAATCAAGTTTGGTAAAAAACTTACAATCACAACTGGATCTACAGATATTATTGTAGTAAAGGGAAAAGCTACAGCTAAGTCATCAAGCAATAAAATTGCAAAGGTAACAAAAGTTAAAGCAACAAAGAAACAGTCAACTATTACAGTAAAAGGTTACAAGTCTGGTAAGGTTAAAATTACTGTAAAAGTTAAAAAGAGTAAAAAGAAAGTTCCTGTAACTGTAAATCCAGCTAAGGTTAGCGAAATTCAAGGAAAACTTGAAGGTAACACAACAGCAGCTCTAACTTGGACAAAAGCTAAGGCTGCTACTGGATACGAAATTTATCGTTCAACAAACGCTTCAACAGGATTTGCTAAGGTTGGTACATCAAAGACAACTTCTTTCAAAAACACAAATCTAGCTCTTGGAACAGGATACTATTTCAAGGTTAGAGCTACTGGAAGCAAGAGCACTAAGGGCGCTTACTCACCTGTAGCATATGTTAAGACTTGGAAGCTTGTTTGGAATGATGAATTTAGTGGAACTTCACTAGATACATCTAAGTGGAACAATAAGGGCGCTACTGGAGCAGGCGGTTATGGTAATAACGAGCTACAGAATTATCAGATGGATTACTGCGAAGTAAAAGATGGTTCTCTAGTTATTAAGCCAACATTCCAGTGGGATAAGTCTAAGAAAAAATGTGTTGCTAATTCATATTATTCAACAAAGCTATGGACAAGAGGTTCAAGCCATTTGTTCACATATGGAAAAATCGAGTTCACAGCTAAGATGCCTAAGGGTAAAGGTACTTGGGCAGCTGGTTGGATGTTAGGACCAGGCGGATGGCCAGATTGTGGTGAGATTGACGTTTTTGAGACAACTTCTGATCCTTTAAAGCAGAGTATACCACAGACAATTCACTGTAAGAAATATAATGGAATGAAAACATCATCTGGACCAAAGCATTTTGATGCAAAAGTTCCTACAGCAACAACAGCGTTCCATACATATACAGCTGAATGGACACCAACACATATTTCATTCTATATTGATGGTAAGCTAAATGGTACTTATGATCCATCCAAATATACATTTGATCCAAATCCAACTTCATTAGATGATATTTGGCCATATAAGAGACCATTCTATCTAATTATGAACTGTGCTATTGGTGGTACACTTGGTGGCAATGTTGGACCTGACTACTGGAAACTTGTAAAGACAAATGGTAACATCGAAACATATGAAGATTATCTATACTTCGATTCAGTAAGAGTTTACCAGTAATTATAATTAAATGATTTAAAGAGACGCTTTAGGCGTCTCTTTTTTTGTGCTAAAATTATACCTAGCATAACAACTCAAAAGTTGAAGGAGGCATACAATGGGATTTATGATAATTGTGGCAGCTATCGGATTTTTGTTTTCTATTTATACATATTTTCAAGTGAGAAAACTGCAGTTTATTGACAACTTAGCCGGTGAACAAAAATGGAAGAAAAACATTTTTCCAGCATTAATTATTATTGTTTTGTTGGCAGTAGGTTACCTGATTAATATGGTTGTAACTGTCGTTATAGCAATACACTTAATGATTTTTTGGCTGATTGCTAATATAGTTGCATTAATTATCCACAAGGCAACACACAAAAAAGTTAATGGCTATATTGTATGTCTTGTAGCAGTTTGTTTGACTGTAGCTTATCTGGGATATGCTTGTTACAACGACAACAACGTAGTGAAGACAACTTACCAGATAACTTCAAACAAAGACGCATCTAACAACAAAGGTGAGAGTTTGACGAGTTTAAAAATAGCACAGATTACAGATACGCATATAGGAACAACGTTTGACGGAGAGGGTTTCGCTGATGAACTAGAGAAGGTTAAGGCACAAAACCCAGATGTTGTTTTTATCACTGGTGATTTTGTGGACGATGACACATCTAAGGAAGACATGATAGAAGCGTGCAAAGCTTTGGGACAGCTCAAGACTAAGTATGGTGTGTATTTCATTACCGGTAACCACGATCCATCATATTTTTACAATAGAGAATATAATATGGGCGACTTGGAGAGGGAACTCAAAAACAATGGAGTAGAGGCTCTGATAGATGAAGCGAAGTTAGTGGATGGCGCATTTTATGTCGTTGGTAGAATGGATAGACGATTTGAAAATGAGCGCAAGTCTATGAAGGAACTCACTGAAAGTCTTGATGAGAGCAAGTATATGATTGTTTTGGACCACCAGCCACACGATTTTAAGGCTCAACAAAAAGCAGGAGCAGATCTAGTTCTTTGCGGGCATACACACGGCGGCCAAATGTTTCCTCTAGGTTACTTTGGCGAGTGGAGTGGCGCTAATGAAAAAACATACGGCCTTGAAAAAAGAGGTTCAACATACTATGAAGTAAGCTCCGGCATGTCTGGCTGGGGAATGCCATTTAAGACAGGCGCCAAGTCAGAATTTGTAATAATAAATGTTCAGTTTCAATAGTGATAATAAAGTGTGAAAAGCCAACAAAAGAGATTGAATTGTTGTTGGATAACTAGTAGAATAATATAAGAATTAAGGGATATTTATTATTCACGGAGGTACACATGAAATATATTAAGACACTAACGGCAGTAGTTTTGTCTTTTGCAATGTTTGCGACTACTGTTATGATTCAAGGAACTATTGACACAGAAGCGGCTGTCAAAATCATGTTTGGCAAGAAGCTTTCTATGACTGCTGGAAGTACAGATATTGTTGTTGTTAAGGGTAAAGCAACAGCAACAACTGCCAACAAAAAGATTGCGAAGATTGCCAAAATCAAAAAGGGCAAAAAATCTATTGTTACGGTAAAAGGTCTCAAGACAGGCAAAACAACTGTGACAATTAAAGTAAAGAAGAGCAAGAAGAAAGTACCAGTTACAGTAAATCCTGCTAAGGTCAAAAAAGTTACAGCAGCTCTAACTAGCAGTACATCTGCCAAGGTTAGCTGGGCCAAGGCCAAGGGAGCAGTAAAGTATGAAGTGTATTTTTCAACTAACGCTTCTAGCGGCTTCAAAAAAATAGCAACAATAAAGGCTACATCTTATGACCATAAAAATATTACGCAGGGTGTTTTTGTCTACTATAAGGTGAAAGCTATCGGTAATAGCAAAACAAAGGCATCTATGTCACCTGCAAGTAACAGACTAAAAACATGGAAGCTTGTTTGGAATGATGAGTTCAATGGCGACAAGCTTGACATGACTAAGTGGAACAATGAAGGTGCCAAGGGCGACGGCGGTTACGGTAACCATGAACTCCAAAACTATCAGCTTGATTACTGCAAGGTTAAGGATGGAGCGCTAGTTATTACTCCAACATTTAAGTACGACAAAAACGCTCGCAAGGGCGTGGAAAAATCTTACTATTCAGGAAAGATTTGGACTAAAGGACAGTATTCTGTTCAGTACGCCAAGGTTGAGATGAAAGTTATTATGCCTAAGGGTAGAGGTACATGGGCAGCAGGTTGGATGTTAGGACCAGGAAGTTGGCCTGCATGCGGCGAGATTGATATTTTTGAGACAACTCCGGAGCTGGCCAAAACAATAATTCCTCAGTCAATTCACTGTGGAAAATATAATGGATTGCCTAACTACTCAGGTAACAAGCACACTGATACAACAGTAGCAGATGCAACAAAGGCATACCACACTTATGGAATTGAGTGGCTAAACGATGGTGTTAAGTTCACAATCGACGGCAAGGTAACATGGGTTTATGATCCGCTTGTATATTCATCAATGGACAATTATATGGAAGACAACAGAGCATGGCCATTCAAGCAGCCATTCTATCTAATATTAAACTGTGCGATTGGTGGAACATTAGGTGGAGATGTGTCACCTACATATTGGACTAATGTGAAGACACAGGGCAATATTGAAACATACGAAGACTACATGTACGTTGACTCAGTCCGCGTATACCAATAAGATATTTCAAAAAGATATTTCAAAAAGATATTTCAAAAAGATATTTTTGATATGACTTGTTTGATATCACATTATAAAAGTGGTTTCTAAAAAAACTTAATAAGACAAGAAGATTTATCTTCAAAAATAATAAAAATATGGGGTCGGGCAGATTTAGGAGTTTTCTTGATGAAAACTCCTTCAGGCTGCCCTAAATTTGGATGACTTGTGGTCAGACAAATTACCCCATATTTTTGTTATTTTTTTCAGAAATCTTTACTTGCCTTATTAAAATGTTTTTTTAGAAACCACTGCTTGAATTCAATTTTTTCAATTTGCATACATCTGGGCCGGTTGGCCATTTCGTATGCATTTTCAAATTTTCTGTTTCAGTGGGTTTGCATACATCTGGGCAGGTTGGCCATTTCGTATGTATTTTCAAATTTTCTGTTTCAGTGGGTTTGCATACATCCGAGCCGGTTGGCCGTTTGGGATGCATTTGGCTTGATTTCAAATTATTCAATTTGCATAGTTTTTGAAAAAACACCCGTAAAGTTATAAAAATGTACGGTTTTTAGTGTAAAAAGAGATTGAAGATAGGCAAAAACATTAGTAAAATAGAATAAGACGCCCGTTTGGGCTGATTAAATATTTCGCGATGAGCGATAACTTTTTTGAAGGAGAAGAATATGGATAATTACAGACTTGAAGGAAAAACTTTTGTCATTGATGATTATGACAAAAAACCAGCCTTTTCTAGTTTCTTGCCGGGACTAGCTGGTGTTAGAGGAATTCCAATGTGGACTTTCTATACTAATAGAGGTCAGGGTATGCACAGTTTTGGTATCGACAATAAGGGCAATGCCATTATGGAATTCAATACTGCAAATATCGCATATGAAAATGCTACAACAAAGGGATTCAGAACTTTCTTGAGAATTGATGGCAACTACTATGAGCCATTCGCTAATTATGACGATGATGCTAAGCGTCAGATTAGAATGAACAAGAATAGTTTTAAGGTTATCGAAAGAAATGAAGCCAAGGGAATTGAGATTAAAGTTAACTACTTTATTCTACCTAACGAGAGCATTGGCGCATTAGTTCGTCAGGTTAGCGTTAAAAATATTTCTGAAAAGCCTATGAATATTGAAGTGATTGATGGTCTTCCAAAGATTATCACATCAGGTATTAACAATAGCGAGTTCAAGGAAATGTCTAACTTGTTCAAGAGCTGGGCATATATCAAAAATATTGATAATAAGATTCCTTACTATACACTTAGAGCTTCAACTAAGGATTCAGCTGAGGTTTCAGCAGTTGAAGGCGGTTACTACTACCTAACAGTTAAGGATGGCAAGTTAAGAGACGTTATCTATGATGTAGATACAGTATTTGGCTATGACCTATCTCTCAAGACTGCAGCTGTTTTTGCCGAAGGTGGCTTGGATGCTGTTACATCTAAGGAACAGTGTTTTGCCAATAAGGTACCATGTGGATTTACTCCATTTAAGGCTAGCCTAGATGTTGATCAGAAGATTAGCTTCGACTCAATGATGGGTTATGCAGGTACTCCTGAGCAGATTAACGAAAAGGCCAAAGACTTCGTTAAGGCTGGTTATATTGAAGCTAAGGCTAAGGAAGCTGAGGAGCTAGCAGACAGCTTCACTTCAGATGTAAAAACAACAACTGCCGCTGGTACATTTGATCAGTATGTAGAGCAGTGTTATCTTGATAACTTCCTAAGAGGTGGTTATCCATATGTACTTAATAAAGATGGCAACAAGTCAGTTATTCACTTGTTCAGCCGTAAGCACGGAGATCCAGAAAGAGATTACAACTTCTTCTCAATCGCTGCTGAGTACTACTCACAGGGTAATGGTAACTTCCGTGATGTTTCACAGAATAGACGTAATGACGTATTCTTTAACAAAGATATTGGTGACTTTAACGTTAAGACTTTCTTCAGTCTTGTTCAGGCTGATGGTTACAACCCACTAGAGGTTAGACCTAGCCTATTCAATGTTAAGGCTGACAAGCTAGACAGCGTTAAGTCTTATGTTAAGAATAGTATTGATGGTGATGCTTCTAAGATTCTTGATATCGTAGAAGGCAAGTTCACTCCTGGTCAGATTTCTAATACTATTGCTAGAAACGGAATCAAGCTAACAGTTGATGATGGCGATTTTGTTGCTGCAATTCTAGAAGATTGCGATCAGAATATCGAAGCTGGTTTTGGCGAAGGATATTGGAGTGACCACTGGGATTACAATATGGATCTAGTAGATAACTATCTATCAGTATTCCCAGATAAGAAGGAAGAAATGCTATTTGGCGACAAAACATATAAGTTCTATGACAGTGTTGCTATAGTAGTTCCTAGAGATGAAAAATATGTTATTAACAATAACGGTGATGTAAGACAGTATGGTATGGAGCAGGAAGATGAAGAAAAACTTGCTCGTCCTGGATTTAACAAGTGGGCTACTAACTGGATGCAGACACCTGACCAGAAAGTTTACTACACAACATGTGCAGTAAAGATGGTTACACTAGCACTTTCTAAGTTCGCACAGATGGACGTTGACGGCATCGGTGTTGAGATGGAAGGTGGAAAGCCAGGTTGGAACGATGCTATGAACGGTCTTCCAGGACTATTCGGTTCAGGTACACCTGAGACTTTCGAGTTAAAGAGATTAGTTGACTTTATCGTTGCTAACTTTGACGGTGAGGGAACAGTTACATTCCCAGCTGAGATTGCACAGTATCTAAAGGATGTTAAGGCTGCTCTTGATGAATACAATGCAGGAAGCCTATCAGACTTCGATTACTGGGATAAGGTTGCTTCTATTAGAGAAGATTACAGAGCTAAGGTTAAGCTATACTTCTCAGGTGATGAGACAGAGGTTGCTAAGTCAGAGCTAGTTGAAATCTTCAAGGCATTCTCAGACAAGTTGGCTAAGGGTATCGACAAGGCTGTAGAGATGGGTAACGGAATTGTTCCTACATACCTAACTCACGAAGTAACAGATTTTGAAGAAGTAAAAGACGCTAACGGCGAGGCAGTTATAAGTCATTATGGTCTTCCAAAAGCTAAGGTTAAGGCATTCAAGACAGTTGCACTTCCTTACTTCCTAGAGGGACCAGCTAGAATGATGGGATACATTGAGACAGAAAAGGCTAGAGAACTATTTAACAAAGTTAAAGAAACTGGCCTATATGATGAAAAACTAGCTATGTACAAAACTAGTGCTTCAATCGAAGATTGCTCAATGGAAAACGGTAGATGTAGAGCCTTCACACCAGGATGGCAGGAGAGAGAAAACGTATTCCTACATATGGAATATAAGTACATCCTTGCTATGATTAAGGCTGGACTTTACGATGAGTACTATGACACAATCACTCGTGCACTTATTCCATTCCTAGATCCAGAAATGTATGGAAGAAGTACACTAGAGAATTCATCATTCCTTGCATCAAGTGTTAACCCTAACAAGGACATTCACGGTAGAGGATTCGTTGCTAGACTTTCAGGTTCTACAACAGAGATGATGTCTATGTGGATTGAAATGTTTATCGGTTCTAAGGTGTTCACATATGAGAATGGTGAGCTAGTACTTAACTTCGAGCCTAAGTTAGCAGATTGGCTATTCAAGGATGGAGAAGCTACATTCAGACTTCTATCATCATGTGATGTAACATACGTTAACAACACAGGCAAGAAGACATACGGCGATGACGCAGCAAAAGTTACTAAGATCGAAGTTGACGGCCAGGTTGTTTCTAACGATAACACAATCAAGGGACAGCTTGCTGAGGATATTCGTGACGGTAAGATTAAGGCTGTTAAGGTATTCTTTGAATAAAAATAATTAACAATAATAGACAGGATTGGTGTTTATTCATCAATCCTGTTTTAATATGCAATATATACTTGCGTAAATGCCTGTATTGTGATAAATTATTCGCGGATGGTATCCGAAAGGAACTATACTGTTATAAAAGAATCTATGATTTGATTGAGTGAGCGTAGCTTGCATCGAAAGAGTAAGACTCGTTGTCCCTAGGCGCAAAACAATAATGACGCCAGAAAGGAAGGGATGCCCATGAAAATTGGATTTATAGGTGCGGGAAAAGTTGGTTTTTCCCTAGGAAAATTTTTTGAAACCCACAATCTAAATGTAGTGGGTTATTACAGTAAGTGCGAGGCAAGTGCAAGAGAAGCAGCCTCATTTACTAATTCTAAATATTACTCGTCCATTAGTGACTTAGTTATGGACAGCGAAATCTTATTTATAACAGTTCCTGATGATTGCATTAGCGAGATTTGGGAGCAGATTAATCAGATTTCTTTTACTAACAAAATAGTGTGCCATACAAGTGGCTCGCTATCTTCCAAAATCTTTTCGGGAATCGATAATCATTCTAGTTATGGTTATTCTATCCATCCATTATTTGCGATTAGTAACAAATACGAATCGTACAAAGAATTATCCAATATATTTTTTACAATTGAAGGACACAGTGAAAAACTTGCAGACGTTAAGGGGCTTTTTGAATCCCTTGGTGCCAATGTGAGAACAATTAACACTGAGGACAAAGTGTTGTATCACGCAGCGGCAACAATGGCTAGCAATCTTGTTGTGGGTCTTGTGGATATGGCAGAGTCCATTATCCCGCATGAGGCTTTGATTCCTATATTAAAAGGCAACATGAAACATATTGTTGAAGACGGAACAGAACACGCCCTTACAGGACCTGTTGAGCGAGGAGATGTTGAGACGGTCAAAAAACACATTGATGCATTAAACGCTGATAAGAGAAAAGCGTATGTGGAGATGTCAAAAGAGGTTTTGAATGTCGCAACAAGAAAAAATCCGGATAGAGATTACTCAGCAATGAAAGAAATACTTACTTAATAATGGAGGAGACTGAAGTGAAAAATACAATAACAACATTAAAGGCTCAAAAAGAAAAAGGCGAAAAAATCACAATGCTAACATGCTATGATTATTCAACAGCTAAGCTTATGGAAGAAGTTGGAATTAACACTATTCTTGTTGGAGATTCACTAGGCAACACAATGTTGGGCTATGATGATACATTGCAAGTTACAATGGAGGATATGATACATCACTGCGCTGCGGTATCAAGAGGCATCAATGATATTTTGTTAGTATGCGATATGCCATTTATGTCATATCAGACATCAGTATATGATGCGGTTGTCAATGCAGGCCGTTTGGTCAAGGAAGGTCACGCTAACGTTGTCAAGCTAGAAGGCGGCGTTGAGGTATGCCCACAGATTGAGGCGATTGTTAAGGCGTCAATTCCAGTATGTGCACACATCGGACTTACACCACAGTCAATTAATTCTTTTGGCGGATACAAGGTGCAGGGCAAAACAGAGGCTACAGCCAAAAAACTTCTTGAAGATGCATTGGCAGTTGAGAAGGCAGGAGCGTCTATGGTTGTTCTTGAAGGCGTGCCAGCAGCTTTGGCTAAGCATGTTACAGAGAAGTTGTCTATTCCAACAATCGGAATTGGTGCAGGAGCTGGATGCGATGGACAGGTTTTGGTATACCAGGACATGCTAGGTATGTTTAGCGATTATGTGCCTAAGTTTGTTAAGCAGTTCGCATCTGTTGGTGAGGTAATGAAAAATGCTTTTGCCGAATACAAAAAAGAAGTGGAAAACAGTACATTCCCTAGCGAAGAACACACTTACGCTATCGATGATGAAGTTATAGAAAAATTATATTAATACAATACATTTGGGAAAGGGACGATTATGTTAGTTTTAAAAACAATTAAAGAAGTAAGAGAAAATGTTAAACAGTGGAAGAGAGAAGGCCTAAGTGTTGGACTAGTTCCTACAATGGGGTATTTGCATGAGGGACACGGAAGTTTGATTAAAAAAGCTGTAGAAGAAAACGACAAAGTTGTTGTAAGTGATTTTGTCAATCCAATGCAGTTCGGACCATCAGAGGACTTGTCTAGTTACCCAAGAGATTTGGAAAAAGATACAGCATACTGCGAGAGCCTAGGAGCAGATATTGTTTTTGCCCCTACTCCAGAAGAAATGTATGTTGATGGATTTAGTACATATGTAGATATGGATGTTTTGACTGAGGAGCTATGTGGATTGTCTAGACCAGTTCACTTCAGAGGTGTATGTACAGTTGTAAATAAGTTGTTCAACATTGTAACACCAGACCGCGCATATTTTGGTCAGAAGGATGCTCAGCAGTTAGCTATTATCAAGCATATGGTTCAGGATCTTAACATGGATATCGAGGTGATTGGATGTCCTATTATCCGCGAGGAAGACGGCTTGGCCAAAAGTTCAAGAAACACTTATCTATCTGACGAGGAGCGCAAGGCAGCACTAATTCTTAGCAAGTCTATCAAGCTAGGACAGGAACTAGTTGAGGCTGGCGAGAAGGATGCCGATGTTGTTGTTCAGAAGATGAGCGAGTTGATTAACAGCGAGCCACTTGCTAAGATTGACTACGTTAAGGCGGTGAATGGTCTTACAATGCAGCAGCAAAAAGAAGTTAAGGCGCCAATGCTAGTTGCTATTGCAGTTTATATTGGAAGCACAAGATTGATTGATAATTTTATTATTGACTAATAAACGCAATTTATAAGGAGTTATTATGCAGTTAAATATGTTAAAAAGCAAAATTCACAGAGCAACAGTTACAGAGGCCAGATTAGATTATGTTGGTTCTATTACTATTGATGAGGATTTGCTCAAAAACGCAGGTATTTATGAATACGAAAAGGTACAAATCGCAGACGTGGACAATGGCAACAGACTAGAAACATATGTAATCGCAGGCGAGGCCGGATCAGGAGTGATTTGTCTTAACGGAGCAGCAGCTCATATGGTTAACGTTGGTGACAAGGTTATTATAATGAGTTACGCTCAGATGACACCTGAGGAAGTTGAAGCTAACAAGCCTAAGGTTGTTTTTGTCAACGACGACAACAGTATCTCAAGAGTTACTAATTACGAAAAGGCAGGTGCCTTGTACGACGTAGAGAGAATCCAGTAATCGGGATTAGTCTAGGTAGAGAAAGTAAGAGGTAAAAAATGTTAAAAGATAAAACAGTAGTGCTAGGAGTGACAGGAAGTATAGCTGCGTACAAGACAGCAAGTTTGGCAAGCAGTCTTGTAAAACTGGGCTGTGATGTTCATGTTATTATGACTCAGAATGCAACGAACTTTATTAATCCTATTACATTTGAGACATTGACATCTAACAAGTGTCTTGTTGATACATTCGATAGAAATTTCCAGTTTAATGTTGAGCATGTTTCTTTGGCTAAGAAGGCAGATTTGTTTATGATTGCTCCATGTTCAGCCAACGTTATTGGAAAGATAGCCGGAGGAATCGCTGACGATATGTTGACTACAACAGTGATGGCGGCTAAGTGTCCTGTGTATATTTCTCCAGCAATGAATACTAATATGTTCGAAAACCCAATAGTTCAGGATAATATCAAGAAACTTTCTGATTACGGATATCACATTATTGATCCGGCGTCAGGATATTTGGCGTGTGGAGATACTGGAAAAGGTAAGATGCCAGACCCAGAGCTTTTGCTTGAATACGTTCTAGATGCTATTGAGTTTGACAAGGATCTGGCCGGCAAAAAGGTACTTGTAAGTGCGGGACCAACACGTGAAGCGATTGACCCTGTTAGATTTATTACTAATCATTCAACTGGAACAATGGGATATGCTTTGGCTGCTAATGCGAGAAAACGTGGCGCCAATGTTACACTAGTGACAGGCCCTACAAGTATAGATAAGCCACAGTTTGTTAATGTTGTAGATGTTGTGTCAGCAGCAGATATGAAGGATGCAATGGAGAAGCACTTTGGCGAAGCCGACGTTGTAATAATGTGTGCGGCTGTTGCAGACTTCAGACCAAGAAACGTTGCTGATAACAAAATCAAAAAGAGCACTATGGACGAAATGTGCATCAAACTAGAAAGCACAGATGATATTCTTGGAACATTAATGAAAAACAAAAAGAATCAGTTAGTTTGCGGTTTTTCTATGGAAACAGAGAATATGATCGAAAACTCCAAGGCTAAGTTAGAAAAGAAGGGGCTAGATATGATTTGCGCTAACAATGTCAAGGAAAAAGGCGCGGGTTTTGGAACTTCAACTAACGCTGTAACTATTATCACAAAGGATGAAACTCAAAAAATACCTATGGCATCTAAGAGTGATGTAGCCAAGGTTATTATAGATGCTATTGTAAGTAAGATGTAATATATCTAATTGTCATCACATCCTATATTTATAATAATTACAGTTTGCATTAAGGAGCGATTATTTGAGTAAAACAACCAAATTTATTTTTACAATTATATTATCAATAGCAATTGGAAGTGTCAGCGTAAGCCAAGTCAGTGCATACAAAGCCTGGTCCAAAAATTCTAGCGGCAAGTTCGTTAACAATCAGGGCAAGGTTATAAAAGGCGCTACAATGAAGGGCATAGATGTGAGCCTGTGGAATGGCAATATCAACTGGGCCAAGGTGGCCAAGACGGATGTGGATTTTGCTATTATACGATGCGCAGATTCCAAGCGAGTAGATGATCCTAATTTTGAAAAAAACACAAAGGGCTGCGAAAAATATAATATCCCATACGGCGTATATCTATATTCGACAGCTACTAGCACAACAAAAGCTATGAACGAAGCTTGTCAGGCTCTTAGAATGTGCCAGAATCACAAACTCAAATTTCCTATTTACTATGATATGGAACATCCCACTCAGGCGAGACTGAGCAAAAAGAAACGAGGCCAAATCGCCAAGACTTTTTTGTCGATTGTGAGTGATGCAGGTTATAAAGTAGGTGTATACGCGAACTTAAATTGGTGGAACAACTATCTTCCAAGCTCTGTGGCATCTAACTCAGAGTGGTACAAGTGGGTCGCAGCTTACCGCAATACGTGCGAGTATAAGGGAACATACCAGATGTGGCAATGTACATCTTTGGGTAGAGTCAATGGCATTAAAGGCGGAGTGGATCTCAATTTTTGGATTGGCAAGTACAGCGCTAAGAAGCTAGCCTCTAACCAGGGATATGTCACAGTAGTACCTGACAAGACGTCAGTCAAAAAGATTACGGTTGGTCGCAAAAAATTGACAGTTAAGTGGGGCGGTGTTCAGTACGCCAAGGGATATAGAATTCAATATTCCACATCGAAGACTTTCAAAAACTACAAGAAAAAAACGACAACAAATAAATCAATAACAATCAAGGGATTGAAAGCCAAAAAGAAATATTATGTGCGAGTGAAGCCATTTAACATTGATTCAATCGGCGAGAAGGTTTACGCCGGAGGCTTCGGAAAAGCGCTATGTTGCCGAGCTAAATAACAAAACGAAAAAATAAAACTTATAATAAAGAGTGACACTATTAAAAAAAGGGACAAGTATAAACTTGTCCTTTTTTAGTGCGAAAAACGATAGAACTGTGATGCATTTGTCATAAAGTGTTAAAAGTTTATTGGCTTAAAATCTCAACACTTGTTGTCAATTCGAGCACTTTATATAATATAGTTATTCTTGGGGTGTTATATTCACTACGGGACTAATTTAATAGGCACATTATAGGAGGAAAAGTTATGAAACAAATGTGGGGTAAAGTTGTTTCATTGGTTCTTGTATTAGTAATGGCTTTTTCAGTGACTCCAACTGGACAGATTTTTAAAGTTCAGGCGGCAGACGACAATACGCCATACAACTTGTCCAAGGACAGACCTGTATCTGCAAGTTCAGGTAACAATGAAGACAATGCAGTAGATGGAAACACTACTACACGTTGGCAAGCAGACATGGATGACAAGAACGAATGGTTATCTGTGGATTTGGGTAAGGTTGCCACAATTGATAGTATCTTTTTTAAATGGGAAGCAGCGTATGCCAAGGGCTTTGACATACAGCTATCAGACGATGGTATCAGATGGGATACTGTTTTTTCTCGTGGCAAAAAGAGTACAGTTTACAACCAGACTGGAATGGAAATATCTTACAGATATTTGCGCAAGCTAGGCGATGGTAGATTAATGTTCCAGGTTGACTGGGAAAAGACTGCTAATACTGTTGTAACTGTTTTTATCGACGGGAAGGTTGCAACAGCTGCTGACAACTTCACTTGGGAGAAAAGAGAGAGAGAAACAGCTGATGTTTCTATGACTCAAGGTAGACATACAATGAAAGTTGTATTGTATGACAAAAACAATCAGACAACAGAAGTTAAAACTGGTGAGATTGATTTTGAAGCAGAAGAGCAGGTTGAGGTTAATTATCTTAACGACAATCTAGAAGAGACTTTGTCTACTGATGAGTGGACTAAAAATACAGGTAGATATGTGAAGCTAGTTTGCACACAGAGAGCTACTAACTGGGGATCTTCTTTGTTCGAATTCCAAGTTTGGGGTACTGGCGGTGCTAACAAGAGACCACCTAACTATGGTACTAACCTTGCTTTGAATAAAGACGTTACATGCTCAGGTACAAGAGATGAGTGGTGGATGAAGGATGCTGACGGCAATATTAAGCCAGATGCATATAAGGAAATCAGACCTGAAAACGCTGTCGATGGTAATGATTCTACATCTTTCACATCATACCAGGGCGAAGACGATCAGTGGTTAGTTGTCGACTTGGGAAGACAGTACAACATCGGAAGAGTCGTAACTAAGTTTGGCGCTGATGGTGCTAAGATTTATGATATTCAGATTTCTTCAGATAAGAAGGAATGGACAACTATTCATAGAAACATGCGTGGTTATATGAATATGGTTGATATGTTCACATGCTACAGAACTAACGTAAGATATGTTAGATTCCTAGGTTATTCTAAGGTAGAAAGCGGAAGTGGACATTGTATTAGAGAACTAGAGGTTTACGAATATGTTCCTGGAGAAAGCCAGGTTAATGAAGATATTCATGAACTTCCAACTCGTCAAATAATTAATAATCCTTACGGAAAAGGTTCTTACGTAACTGGTGAGATTAAGAAGGAGCTTAACAAGTTACCTACATTCGTTAATCCAGATAAGGTTAAGACACCTATCGATTCTAACAGCTGGTGGTCATCAGCTATGATTAAGACTTTTGGTAACAGAGACATCATTCATCCTTTGATGGCTCAGTACTCCAAAAAGGGATTAGGTATTACTCTAGGTTCAGAAGGTTTCACTGACGAACGTGGAGAAGACGATTTGGGTATGGGATATTATGCAGAGCACTTAGTTGACTTTTATGCTGTGCCTGATGGTCTTGAAGGAAGTAGTGCTTACGATAGAGTAGAAAGCTATGGAGATTACCATGTAGATTTGGGACTTTGTGATGAGGAAGGTCTTAAGATGGAATCTACATTTGTTAAGGGTTCTCCATACATCTTCTCTAAGATTTATAAGACAAAAGACGTATTTATTAATTCACAGTCAATTAAAGAAATTTTTGACGGCAACGGTAATGCTATTTTGACAGAAGCAGAGCAGACTGTTACTACTGATCATATTGGATTTAGAACATATGATAAAGAAAATGAGAGAGGTAATAACAACGGAACATACTTTGTAGTATGTGCACCTGCAGGAACTAAGTTTACTACTATGTCTGTAGGCGGCAACACTAAGATCAAAGTAACATTTACTGGAAATGATTCATATCTATCATATGCAGGTATGCTCAAGAAGGGTGATATCGAGACATACTATCAGCATGGATATGCTCATGTTAAAGACACTAAGGTAACATATACATATAGTAGAGATAACTCTAAGATTGTTACAACATATAAGGCTACTACTGAGTCAGTTAGAAGTGGTTTTAGCAATGAGACATTGCAGACATTCTATCCACATCAGTGGAAGCATTCTGATGATGTAAAGAATAGTAATATTGTTTACCCATCAATCAGAGGTAAGATGAAAGGTAAGTTCGCCAATACTCTTACAACAACACAGCAGTTCGCAGGTTTGATTCCTACATTTGCCAGACCTAATAGCGACAAGCTTAACGGTAATGAGATTAAGGAATATATCGCAACTGTTATGAACGAAATTGGAACAGGTCCTAACGCTGATGCTTACTGGCAGGGCAAGGCTGTTCATCCTCTAGCAATCACAGCTCTTATGGCTGATCAGATTGGTGAGACAGAAATGAGAGACCAGTTACTTAAGGATCTTAAGAAGATTTTGGTTGACTGGTATACATACAACGGTGACGGAGATAGATGTTACTTGATTTACAATAAGGACTGGGGTACAGTTTACTATCCTGAAAGTGCTTATGGTGCTAACGCAGCTATCTGTGACCACCACTTTACATATGGTTATTTCATGTTTGGTTCTGCAGTATTAGCAACATACGATAAGCAGTTCTACAATGATTATAAGGATATGATCGAAATTATGCTTCGTGACTATGCTGATCCAGAAGAGCCAGAAGACGACGGCAATATGTTCTGTAAGTTCAGATCATTTGACCAGTATTCAGGACATTCATGGGCTGGCGGTTATGCAGATAACGATGACGGTAACAACCAAGAGTCTGCATCAGAGTCACTATTCTCATGGGTAGGTATGTATCTATGGGGTGAAGCTTCTAAGCAGGACAAGTATGTTGATGCCGGTGCTTACGGTTTCACAACTGAGATGGAAGCTATTCTTCAGTACTGGTTCGATTATGACGGAGACAACTGGAAGAAGGAATATCCATTCCAGGGAACAGGTCAGATTTACGGCGCATCATACAGCTACGGTACATTCTTTGGTGGACAGCCTCTATACATCTACGGTATTCAGTGGCTACCTATCTCAGAATACTTAACTAACTATGGTTTGAATCAGGAAAAATGTGCTGCAGCATATCAGGGTCTATTAGACGAAACTGACAGAGCAGCATCTATAGAAGTAAGAAAGGGTAATATTGCTAAGAAGGAAGATTACTCTAACCCAGATAACGGATGGCAGCATATTACATGGCCATTCCTATCTCAGACAGATCCTGAGCTAGCTTACCAGAAGTTTGAGGCTGGCGTTAACGGAATGCAGAAGGAAGATAGAGCTAACACATTGTGGTTCATCTCTGCTATGGATTCTATCGGACATAGAACTAACGACTATGCTATCGTTGGACAGACTATCGGTGGTTCTGTATACAAGAAGGTAGAAGGCGGTAATACATACTACACAGGTGAGGTTTGGAACCCAACTGGTGGTACTAAGACAGTTTATGTAGTTAATACAAAGACTGGTCAGAAACTTGGCAAAGCCAAAGTTTCATCAAAGGGTCTTGTTCAGTTTGATATTGACGAGGCAGGCGGATTTGAATACGTACAGACAGCAACACCTAAGATCAATGCAACTGGTCTTAAGAGTGGTGAAGTTAAAAAGAATGCTACTGGTACAGTAACATTTGATGATACACAGATGGTTGAGCTAACTTGCGAGGACGAGGGAGCAACAATCTACTATACAACAGATGGTACACCTCCATCAGTCGCTTCTAAGAAGTATGATGGCAAGTTTATGATTTCATCTGATAGCACAGTTAAGGCACTTGCAGTTAAGAATGGAAACATTGATTCAGCATATGCTTCATGTAACTTTGTTATCGATGGTGATGTAATTCAGAGTGCTGACAACCTAGCTCTAGGCAAAGTAGTTAAGGCTAGTTCAGTACCTAACCAGGCTGCAACAATCGTTGACGGTGATTTAACTACTTCATGGCAGGCAGAAAACACTGATAACGAGTGGATTCAGGTAGACTTAGGTGCTAAGCAGGCTATTAACACAGTTAAGATTAACTGGGAAGCAGCTATGGCTAGCAAGTACGAAATCCAGGTTTCAAACGATGGAGAAACATGGAAGAAGGTAGCTGATGAGACAGGTAAGGCTGGCTACGTTACAACTATCTTCGAAGCTACAGAAGCTAGATATGTAAGAATGCAGGCACGTAAGCGTTCAATGAACTTCGGTGTTAGAATTTTTGAGATGGAAGTTTATGGTGCTAACAAAGCTAAAGCTCCTACAATTACTCCAGTATCAGGTACATATAACGGAGAGCAGACTGTAACATTAGATACAGCAGTTGCAGGTGCAGAGGTTAAGTACACAACTGATGGTACTACACCAACAGAAGATTCTAAGACATACTCAGAACCATTTAAGGTTAGCAAGTCTACTATCGTTAAGGCTGTTACATACAGAAAAGGTATGGCACTTTCTGACGTAGTAGAATCAGATATTATTATTAGTGGAACAATCGGTCTAAACTTTACTAATGCTAATATAGCAGTAGGTAAGACATTACAGCTTGCGCCACTAACAGCAGATACTGTTACTTGGTCATCTAACAATGCTCAGGTTGCATCAGTATCTAACACAGGTCTTGTTACAGCTAACAAGATAGGTGAAGCTACTATTACTGCAGCAGTTGGTAATAAGACTGCTACATGTAAGGTTGTAGTATCAGAGGCTAAGCATGTTACTAGAGTTGATATCAAGCCAGCAGCTCTTACTATGAAAGCTAAGTCAAGTGATACTGTTACAGCTGTAGTTACACCTGAAGATACAACAGATGATATTAATCCGGTTTGGGATAGTACAGATAAGGAAGTAGCTATTGTTAATAACAACGGTACTATTACAGCACTTAAGGAAGGTACAACTAACATTACATGTACTATTGCCGGTAAGACAGGTACATGTGCAGTAACAGTTGGACCACAGGCTACATACAGAGAAATGGTAAGCGATAGCAAGTACAACATTGCAATCGGCAAATCTGTTTCAGTTTCATCTAACAATCCTAACGAAGGAAGTAAGACACCTAATGTTATTACAGACGGTAACTTGGAGAGTAACTTCTACGGAACAGCTTGGGATGACACTAGAACGAAAGAAGATATCATTATCGACTTAGGTGAAACATACAATACTAGTGGAATCGATGCTATTGCTGTTCAGTTCCAGAATGATAGAACATTCGCTGATAGTTATACAATTTCATTATCTGATACAGGTATTGACTTTAAGAAGGTGAAAGATTTTACAACAACATATGCTGCTAGTGATAATGGCCTTGCAGTAATTCCATTACTTGATTATTCAGGAACATTAAAGACAACTAGATATGTTAAGATTACATTAAATGGACATAAGGCCTATGGATTCCAGATTAAAGAAGCAGCAGTATTATCAACTAATACTAACGCAGAACCTATAGAATCAGAGCATTGTGCAGATCCAGCTAACTTTACAGTTTCTGGCAAAAAGGCATTGCAGATTGATTACACTATCACAGCTGGTGAGAACCAAAATGGATACAAGTATATGATCTTCCTAGATGGTGTTAAGGTTACAGACCTTATCAATGCAGGTAGTGGCACATTAGATGCTACAGCAGGTAGACATACGCTTAAGGCATTTGGATACTATGACGGTAAGCTTTCAGAAGGTATTACTAAGACTGTAGAAGTAGCAGACGGCTCTCTAAGAGATTACGTTAAAACACCTATGAACTTCGCTAAGGGTGCTACTGTAACAGTTCAGGATATTTACACTAAGGAAGGTAGCCAGGATCCTAAGAAACTTGTTGATTCAGACATGAACGGTGATATGGTAGAGACAGTTTGGGGTGAACCTAACGCTACTATCACAATGGAACTACAGAAAGCATATGATGCTAAGGATATTAACGAAGTACTTATCAAGTTCGTTAACAACAATACATATGCTAAGGCGTTTAACATTCAGTTCTCTAAGGACGGCGAAAATTATCAGACAGTTGCCAATGTAACAAATGGTACATACGCTGATCCAGTAGAAGTTAAGGTTAATACTAATGCTTATACACAAGGAACTGTTAACTTTGTTAAGATTAACATGACTGAAAATGTAGGTGGTTGGGGATACCAGATGCGAGAAATCGCAGTTATGGGTGACCCTGAAAAGTATTTACCTAAGGAAGCAGAGGGACTTGCATTGACAAGCCCAGGAGATGGACAGATTGCTGTTTCATTTGCTAATCCAGGATACAATGATCAGACATATAGAATTTATGTGGATGATAACCTAGTAGGTATGAACCTAGCTAATGCAGGTACATATACATACTCTGCTCTTGAAGGTGGATCACACGTAATTAAGGTAACATCAGTTCGTAACGAAATCGAAAGTGAAGGTGTTACAGCTAAGATTAGTATTAAGGAAGCTCCAGGTGGTCCTGTAATAGATGATGATCCTGATGATGATCCAGATATTACACTTCCAACTAGAGACCCAAGTGCATCTACTAGAGCAACTACAACTAGACAGCCTTGGACTGCTCCACAGGATGACACAGATCCAGCTGGAACAACAACTAAGAAACAAGCAGATACTACAACAAAAGCATCTTCAGGTGATGTGACAGATCCAAGTGGTGATGTTACAGGAAAGCCTTCTACAGAAACAACTGTACAGCCATCAGGCGATAAGGCTACTACAGCAGCATCTGTTAAGAAACCTGCTAAGGTTAAGATTAAGAAGATTGCTAAGAAGAAGAAATCTGCTAAGAAATTAACTATCACAGTTAAGAAGGTTGCTTGCAAGGGCTACCAAGTTGCAGTTTACAAGACTAAGAAGAATGCTAAGAAGAACAAGAAAGCATTATTCAAGAAATATGTTAAGAAGAATAAAGCTAAGCTTGTAATCAAACACAAGAAACTCAAAGGTAAGAAGGGACTATTTGTAAGAGTTAGAGCTTACAATAAGGTTGAAGGATTACCAGCAGCATTCGGTGCTTGGTCAGCAATCAAAAAAGTTAAATAATAAACTTTAATAAGTCTCCGGATTGATTATTCAATCCGGAGATTTTTTTATTAAATAGGGTAATAGTGATGAATTCCACATAGACAACACCAATCAAACTACAATTAGATTGAAGTTTAATGGGGTATATAATATAATTTTAAGGAAAGAATAAATGTTTACGGAGGCGACAATGGACAAAATACTAGTATTTATACCTATGTATAACTGTGAAAAGCAGATACCACGTGTTTTGGCACAGTTAAAAGGTGAAGTATCCCAATATATAAGTGAGGTTATAGTAGTTAATAACCGAAGTACTGACAACAGCGTGCAGGCAGCAGAGGACTACGCCAAAAACAATCTGGATATCCCTGTCACGATTATGACTAACAGCGATAACTATTGGTTAGGTGGTTCTCACAAGGTTGCATTTCATTATGCTATTGATAATGGATTTGACTATGTTATTACATTGCACGGAGATGACCAGGGAAGAATAGATGACTTTATTCCATTGCTCAAAAGTGGAGAATACAGAGACTACGATTGTTGCCTAGGTTCAAGATTCGTTAAGGGCTCCAAGCTTATAGGCTATTCCAAAATTAGAATTTGGGGCAATCATTGTTTTAACCTATTGTTTACATTGGCTGCAGGCAAGTCAATTAAAGACTTGGGCTCAGGACTTAACCTTTACAAAGTAGAGACACTTAAGAGTGAGTATTTTGAGAAGTTTCCAGATGCATTGTACTTTAACGCAGTTATGGTTTTGGCTCACAGATGCTACAAGCACAAAATATGGTTTTATCCAATAACATGGAGAGAGGATGACCAAGTTTCTAATATGAAATTTATGAACCTCTCTACTAATATGATTAAGATGTGCTTCAAGTATTTCTTTAGAAGAAAAAAATATATAGAAAGTGAAATGAGGGATAAGATTGTTGATGAGTATATCTCAGATACAGTTTTTACTAACAAATAATTATGGAAAAAATACATTTAATAATGCCAATGGGTGGCGGCGGAACAAGATTTGGTAACAAGGGATTCAATGTGCCTAAGCCGCTTATAATGCTACAGGATAAACCGTTTTTTTACTGGGCTACTAAGTCAGTGGCCAAGTTCGTGAGTATTGAAGATTTGACATTTGTCGTGTTACAAGATCATATAGACAGATTTCAGATTGATCAGGAGATAAAAAAATATTTTCCTGATGCTAATATTGAAGTGATTCCAGAAGTGCTTAATGGCGCTGTTTTGACATGCAAGGAAGGTGTGAGAAATATTAACGATAACCTTCCTATACTGTTCAATGACTGCGATCACGCATTTTTGTCACAGGATTTTTATGATTATTGCAGCAAAGGAGAGTTTGATAGATTCGACGGAGCGTTACTTACATTTAAGTCAGACAATCCTGCCTTTAGCTATGTTATTTTTGAAGATGGCAAGGTGACTGGAACAATAGAAAAGCAAGTGGCAAGCGATGAGGCAATATGTGGTGCTTATTATTTCAAAAATAGAAATGTTTTTGAAAAGTACACAGAAGAATATTTGAAGCATTGCGCGTACAGCGAGTTTTTTGTCAGCGGCGTTTACAATGAAATGGCCAAGGATGGCTGCGATATTACAACGTTTAATATCGGCGAGCATATTTCTTTTGGAACACCGGATGAGTATGATGAGGCGTGTTCTGATACTAGACTAGAACAATTACTATAGAGAGGATTTGTGAATTGGAATATCTAATATTGGCTGTTGCTATACTGGCTATGACATTGGCTCACTTAGTTAGAACAGCGCGATGGAAATTATTTATTGATATATACGAAAAGCCTAACACTAGAAATTTGATCCAATCGACTTCTTTGGGATTTATTATAAGTAACTTCGTTCCGTTCAAGCTTGGAGATTTGTTTAGAGCTTGGTTCAGTGGACGCAAGATGAAGAATGGACAGGCGTTATCTTTTTCAACAGTAATCGTTGATAGATACTTGGATATCGTTTCGGTTGGGTTTATTTTTGTTGCCCTATATGTATGTGGAATAGGCGGCGATGACATAAAGCTATCTGCCCGCTTTTATGTTCTGTTAACAGCAGGGCTATTAGTTGCAACTGTTTTGGTTTACGTTTTTAGAAACGTAATCAAAAAAATAGTGAGAGTGATAGCGAGTATATTTAACAAACGAATTGAATCATTTGTTTTGTTTTTGTTTTGGGCACTTATATGGAACTTTAGTGATATATTCAAAAAAATAAGTAAGCTAAAAATGATTGTGTACACTGTTGTGATGTGGGGGCTTTACGTTTCGTCCTACTTCGCTTTTTCTGAGTTTTTGTTGACAAAGACGAAAAAGGGCTCATGGACAGATGTTTTCCTAATGTTCTTTACATCTAACAGTATTACAAGAAGTACGATAAAGGTTGGCCAGCAGACAGTGTTTATGGCGCTATATATATTCGTGCCACTATTATTGCTTTTGGCTATCTCATTGTTCTTTAAGAGAAGCCAGGGCAAAGCTAGCAGTGATGAGCATATCAATTTGTTACCACAGCTCAACAAGGAAGAAAAGCTACAGTTTTTGGACAGTTATTTTTCTAACCATAACCGTGAGTATGTGGATCAATATCTGGCAATCAACAGAGATATTTCGATAATTAGAGATTACTCTGCTGGGTCTAATGCCACAACAATGCTCTGCATGGATGACGACAAAACATTTTTTAGAAAATATGCATTTGGCAAAGACGGCGATAAGCTTTTTGATCAGATACAGTGGATTGAGAAGTACAAGGACATTTTGCCATTGCCGGAAATAATTAAGGATGAAAAAAACGATGGCTATTGTTACTACGACATGCCATATTACAGCTCGACCGTTGGATTTTTTGAATACATTCACTCGATGCCAATTGAGAAGAGTTGGGATAAGCTTGAGAGAGCTATACAAGCTTTAGAGAAGTCTATATACAAGGTTGATGTCAGAGATGCAGACCATGAAACTATTGCCCGGTATGTGGAGGGCAAGGTCGATGCCAACTTGCGTAGAATTAAGGAAGCAGCAGTTATTAAGCCACTGCTCAAATACAAAAAAATAGTTATCAACGGTGTGGAGTACGACAACCTTCCAGTGCTAGAAAAGTTTTTGGATACGGATTACTTGGCTGGAATTTTTGAGAATGACAAGTATTCTGTGATTCACGGAGATATGACGATTGAAAATATCGTTTGCAAACAGGACGATGACGATTTTTATATAATCGATCCTAATACAGGCAATGTGCACGAATCCCCTAACCTCGACTACGGCAAGTTGCTTCAGTCTATGCACGGCGGATACGAGTTTTTGATGGCCACTCGTGAGGTGGATGTGAGAACTAACAGAATAGACTTTGTTCATATTAACTCTTCTGTGTACAAGCAGATGTACAAGCGCTTCCACGAATTCATGATGGAAAAACTTGGCCAGGACAGAGTTAAAAGTATTTATTACCACGAGGTGATTCATTGGCTAAGACTATTGCCATACAAGATTGCCAAGGACGGCAAGAGAGCACTATTGTTTTACGCAGGGCTCATTGTTGTTTTGAACGATGTTGTAAAAATGTTTGAGGAGGATTAGATGAAAAATAAGTTGGCTATGTTCGACATGGATGGAACATTATATGACACAATAGATTCTAATTATTATTCATACAAGACAGCTGTTGAGCGAGAGGGACTCAGTTTAGACAGAGACTTTTTCATCAATGAATGCTATGGACACAATTATAAGGTTTTTGTGCCGATGATTGCAGCTCAGCATATCGCTGGCCAAAAAAATAAGCCAGCGGACAGTGAGACTGTTAAGGATGAGGTTGAACAGCTTGTGGATGAGGCTATGCTTGAGAGAATTCATCAGTACAAAAAAGACTTGTACACGTCATACCTTGATAAGATTAGAGTCAATGAGCATTTGTTCAACATAATTGAGCTTATTAAAGGTGAGTATAATATTGCTTTGGTTACAACGGCATCCAAAAAGAATGTGTATGAGATACTAGACCATTTTGGTCACGCAGAGTTATTCGACTACGTTTTTACTCAGGAAGATGTCAAGGAACAAAAGCCTGATCCTAAATGTTACTTGCTAGCTATGGAGCACTTCGGATGTGATAAAAGTGACAGCATTATTTTTGAAGATTCTCCAGTTGGGCTTCAAGCGGCACATAGAAGCGGTGCAAGAATATTCAAGGTAGAAAAGTTTTAATAATTACGTTAAATCAGCGGGTTTTGGGTATCGCAAAACCCGCTGATTTATGGTAAAATATTGGCAAACTGGGGCTAACTATAGTTTCAGTAGTAAATAATAATCACATTAGATAATTATTGGAGGAAAAATGGGTAACGTAAGACGTGTATACGTAGAAAAGAAAAACGACTTTGCTATGGCTGCAAAGGAGTTAACAGAGGACATTAAGGGTTATCTAGGCATTGAAGGTTTAGATAAAGCGAGAGTATTAGTTAGATACGACGTTGAGAATATTTCAGATGAAACATATGCTAAGGCTTTGACATCTGTATTTTCTGAACCGCCGGTAGATGATGTCTATGAAGAGACATTCCCTTGCGATTCAAGCAAGTCTAAGGTATTTTCTGTAGAATTTTTGCCAGGCCAGTTCGATCAGAGAGCTGACTCAGCAGAACAGTGTGTTAAGTTCTTGAAGGAAGATGAGAATGCTATTATCAAGAGCGCAACAACATATGTTCTAGAGGGAAATATTAGTGACGACGAGTTCGCTAAGATTAAAAATTATTGTATCAACCCAGTAGATTCAAGAGAAACTGGTTTGGAAAAGCCTGAAACATTAGTTACAGATTTTGAAGAACCAGATGATGTAATTATATTTGATGGATTCAAGGATATGGATGAAGAGCCTTTAAAGGAACTTTATGATTCTTTGGGTCTTGCAATGACTTTCAAGGATTTCTTGCACATTCAGAATTACTTCAAGAATGACGAAGACAGAGATCCTTCAATGACAGAAATTAGAGTTTTGGATACTTATTGGTCAGATCATTGCCGTCATACTACATTCAACACTGAACTTACTGATGTTCAGTTCAAGGACGGTTTCTACAAAGAGGCAATGGAATCAACTTACAAAGAGTATCTAGAGACTAGAGAAGAGATTTTCAAGGGAAGAGAAGACAAGTTCGTATGTCTAATGGACCTTGCTCTTATGGCTATGAGAAAGCTTAAGAAAGATGGCAAGCTAGATGACCAGGAAGAGTCAGACGAGATTAACGCTTGTTCTATCGTTGTGCCAGTTGAGGTAGATGGCAAGACTGAAGAGTGGTTAGTTAACTTCAAAAACGAAACTCACAACCACCCAACAGAAATCGAGCCATTCGGTGGTGCTGCAACATGTCTAGGTGGAGCTATCAGAGATCCACTTTCGGGACGTACTTATGTATATCAGGCAATGCGTGTTACAGGTGCTGCAGACCCAACTAAGTCATTAGATGAAACAATGCAGGGTAAGCTTCCACAGCGTAAGCTAGTTCAGGGAGCTGCTGATGGATATAGCTCATATGGTAACCAGATTGGTCTTGCAACAGGTCTTGTTAAGGAAATTTATCATCCAGACTACGTTGCTAAGAGAATGGAAATCGGTGCTGTTATGGGTGCTGCGCCTCGTAGAGCTGTTCAGCGTCTTACATCTGACCCAGGTGATATCATCGTTTTACTAGGTGGTAGAACTGGACGTGATGGTTGCGGTGGTGCAACAGGTTCTTCTAAGATTCACACAGAGGAATCAATTGAAGAGTGCGGTGCAGAAGTACAGAAGGGTAATGCACCAACAGAGCGTAAGCTACAGAGATTGTTTAGAAGAGAAGAAGTTAGTCACATTATCAAAAAGTGTAACGACTTTGGTGCCGGCGGTGTTTCAGTTGCTATCGGTGAGTTGGCTGACGGACTTCACATAAACTTAGATCTTGTACCTAAGAAGTACGCTGGTCTTGATGGAACAGAAATTGCTATTTCTGAGTCACAGGAGCGTATGGCAGTAGTAGTTGATCCTAAAGATGTTGATAAATTCCTAGCATATGCTGAGGAGGAAAACTTAGAGGCTACTGTTGTTGCAGAGGTTACAGAGGATCCTAGATTAGTTCTTGAGTGGAGAGGCAAAGAAATTGTTAACCTAAGCAGAGCTTTCCTTGACACAAACGGAGCACACCAGGAGGCAAAGGTACTTGTAGACATTCCTTCACATAGTGATGATTTCTTCAACAAAGAAGAAGTTAGCGATGTCAAGGCTAAGTGGTTAGAGACATTGTCAGACCTTAATGAATGTTCACAAAAAGGTTTGGTAGAAATGTTCGACGGTTCTATCGGAGCCGGTTCAGTATTTATGCCACACGGCGGTAAGTATCAGTTGACAGAAACACAGTCAATGGTTGCTAAGCTTCCAGTACTTAAGGGAGATTGCGATACAGTTACAATTATGAGTTATGGTTTTGACCCATACTTATCAAGTTGGAGTCCATACCACGGTGCAATCTATGCTGTAGTTGATTCTATTGCTAAGGTTGTTGCAACAGGTGGTGACTTCAAAAAGATTAGAATGACATTCCAGGAGTATTTCAGAAGAATGAGCGAGGAACCAAGTCGTTGGAGCCAGCCATTTGCAGCACTACTAGGTGCATATGATGCTCAGATGGGATTTGAGTTACCATCAATCGGTGGTAAGGATAGTATGTCAGGAACATTCAATGATATCGATGTTCCACCAACACTTGTTTCATTTGCTGTTGATGTTGCCAAGGAAAAAGACATCATCACACCTGAATTTAAGGGCGCTGGTCACAAGATTGTTAGATTTAGCATCGCCAAGGATGAGTTTGGCAAGCCTGTATATTCTCAGGTTAAAGAAATGTATGACAAGATCCACGAGATGATTCAGAGTGGAGTTATCATTTCTGCTTATGCACTAGATGCTAAGGGTGTTATTCCAGCAATCAGTAAGATGGCATTTGGTAACAAGGTAGGTGCAACTATATGTGATGCCTTCCCAACAGATGAGTTATTCGCTCCAGCATTTGGTGACATCGTTGCCGAGATTGCAGAGGGAAGAGAAGATGACATTACAATCAGCTATGACAACGTAGGTGATACTAATGATAAGAATGCACTTATCAAGGGCGATGTTTCAATCAACCTAGACAAGGCTATTGAGACATGGGAAAAACCATTAGAAAAAGTATTCCCAACAAGAAGCCACAAAGATACATCTATTGTTGATAGCACAATTTATGATAAAGGTCAGATTTATGTTTGCAACAACAAGGTTGCAAGACCTAAGGTATTCATTCCTGTAATGCCAGGAACAAACTGTGAGTACGATACAGCTAAGGCTTTCGAACAGGCTGGAGCTGATGTTATAACAAAGGTATTCAAGAACCTTACACCAGAAGATATTAGAGAGTCTGTTGATGCTTATACAGAGGCAATTAACGAAGCACAGATTCTTATGTTCCCAGGTGGATTTAGTGCCGGTGATGAGCCGGACGGTTCAGCTAAGTTCTTTGCTACTGCATTCAGAAATCCTAAGATTGAAGAAGCAGTTATGAAGATGCTTAACGAGAGAGATGGTTTGGCACTAGGTATCTGTAACGGATTCCAGGCTTTGATCAAGCTAGGACTTGTTCCTAACGGTGAGATCACAGGACAGCAGGAAGGTTC
This sequence comes from uncultured Lachnospiraceae bacterium, assembly GCA_902774125.1. GTDB lineage: Bacteria > Bacillota > Clostridia > Lachnospirales > Lachnospiraceae > Eubacterium_G. The sequence continues at coordinate 34,623 of CACYHD010000002.1, read as the reverse complement.
ACCAACTCTAACATACAACACAATCAACCGTCACATCTCAAAGATGGTTCACACTAAGGTTGTAAGTAACAAGTCACCATGGCTTGCTAAGGCAGAGCTTGGCGGAGTATACGTTAACCCAGCTTCACACGGAGAGGGAAGATTTGTTGCTCCTAAGGAAGTTCTTGCAGACTTGTTTGCTAACGGTCAGGTTGCAACTCAGTATGTTAATGAGAGTGGACAGCCTACAATGGATGAGGAATGGAATGTTAACGGTTCTTACATGGCTATCGAAGGTATCACAAGTCCAGACGGTAGATGCTTCGGTAAGATGGCTCATATCGAGCGTAAGGGCAGAAGTGTTAACATGAACATTTACGGCGAAGAAGACATGAAGGTATTCGAGTCAGGTGTAGAATACTTCAAATAAACAATAATTAGTAATTAAGAATATAGAATTATTTCTATATTCTTAATTATTATATTTAGCATTTATTATCAAATGCATATTTTTTTAAAAGTAGGTGAAGATATGAATTATTTGAAAAGTTTAAAATGGGAAATGGTTCTTTTTTCAGCATTGTGTATCGGCTTAGGTTGCATTATGTTTTTCAATCCTAAGGAAAGCCAAACAATTATTGGCGCTATGCTTGCAGCAATAATATTCGTTTATGCTTTCAGACACTTTGTTGAATTTTTTAGACGACGCAACGTAGAGGATATTTTTAGATATGAGCTTGTTATGGGAATTATTTTTGCAGTTCTAGGCATAGTTGTTTTGACTCGTATGGATATAATATTCTCATTAATTACATATCTAATTGCAGTTATTGTTTTGATTAGTGGATTGATGAAGGTGGAGAACGCCTTTGACCTTAAGCGAATGGGCAGACATTGGGTTCCAATGCTAGTTGTCGCAGCATTGTTTGTAATTGTCGGCATCTTGCTTATGATGGCTCCACTTAACCATGGTGATGACAATTCCAAGACAGCCGGCGACTTTATGGTTCAGGCTTCAGGCGTAATCATCGCTTTCACAGGATTGATCAACCTTATTACAACATTTAGCGTATCTGGTCAGATCAAAAAATGGAACAAAGAACAGAACATGACCGTTATCTCAAGCGATGAGGTCGTTGATGTTGAGTATGAAGAAGTGGACTCAAACGATAACAAATAATAGTTTTAGTTTATTGTAGTTGGACACCGAACATTATTAAAATATAGGAGACATTATGGGAGTAGCATCATTAGTTTTAGGAATTTTAGTAAGCGTAGCAATTTATATTGCATTTTTCAAAATACATTTGGACCAAAAAGGTATTTTTGCATTTATAGCAGCAGCTATGATGATTGCATTTGTGTGTGAGGCCTTGGTTTTTAACTATGTTGTTTTTGACAACGCGGGAAAAGGTCTTACAAAAAGTAGCTACGAAATTGAGTACGCTAATAATCAGCCCAAGGCTAATAGTGAAAATGTCAATGTTAATAAGAGTAACGATCTGACTACAGTAGAAATTAACGATATTAATAAAAAAGTTGGAAATGTAGAGATAAAACTTCCAAGCAATGTTGCTAACGCTGAGGTTAATGTGTCTTACAAGGATGAGGTTTTTAGCGATTTCAAAAAAACATCTAGCGACGAAGTTGTCGTTCAAAAAGATGTTGCTAGAAGCGAGATTATACGACTTCATGTAGTTGGCAAGGTACAAGCACTTAAGCTAGAAATCAAGTCGAAGGACACTATGGACGGCGGAATCATTGAACATGAAGGCGGCCAGAACATTGAAAACGGAGTGATGCTTATCAACTTGAATGCACACGTTCCGTTCCAGATTAACACAGCCAGAGTTCTTGTTATGATTTTGTTGGCTTTTTGTGCACTTTGCATTTATGAATACAGAGATTACAAGTTTAGAGGCAAGAAGAGCCAGAAGGTTAGAAGAACAGCTATTATTGTTTTGCTAGCTATGCAAATTATTTTTCTAAGTTTTATTTCTCAGAGCCAAATGGAAGATGGCGAAAGTAGAATTTTTGACAGGCTAGATACTGAGGTATCTTCGGGATTAGATCAGTATCATCAGTTGACTTTGGCTTTGGCCCACGGACAGTTGCATCTTGATAATATTCTTCCGGGGGACAAAAACGTTGATGAGCCACAGTTAGCTGCTCTCAAGGAATTAGATAAACAGGGTAAGACTTACTCACCTAACGATAGAGATAATTACGTAAAACAAAAAGGAACAAATTACAGATGGGACGAGGCCTACTACAATGGCCATTACTATACATATTACGGACCGGTTCCGGTTGTATTAGTATTTTTGCCAGTGTACTTGATTACAGGCTGCCTGCTTACAACAAGATTTGTCACACTTTTACTCGCGGTTGCCATTTCGGCACTTATGGCAAGACTTGTGTACAACATTGCTAAGCGCAGAGAAGGGCTCAATATGTGGACTGTAATAGGATGCATGGCAATGGCGATGAGCACTGTTTTTGTCACATCATGCTTTATGGGAGCTAAGATTTATGAGCTTTCACCAATGTCAGGATTGGCGTTAGTGCTAGGAGGAATCAATTGCTTCTACAGAGCGCTCACAGAAAAAAACAGTAAGCCATATTTGTGGATTGTTGGAGCTATATGTATGGCCTTATCAGTAGGTTGCAAGCCTACATTTGCTTTTGCTTCATTGATTGTAGGAATAAGCATTATTTATTATTTGTTCAAAAACAGCAAGAAGGATACAGAGGAAAGCAATGCTGTAACAGCATTCTTCCAAAAAGTTTTCTCCAAAGAAAACATTAAATATATCGCATATGTTGCCATTCCTTATGTTGTAATCGGTGTGCTTTTGATGGCATACAATTATGGAAGATTTGGAAGTCCATTTGACTTCGGTGTTAAGTATCAGCTTACATTGTTCAACACACATTACTATTCATTGGCTGATTTGAGTAAGCTTCCGGTTGCAATATATAACGGATTGTTGGATATGCCATCAACTATGTCAACGTTCCCATTCCTATCAATGCAAAACGCATCACCACAGTACAATGGTTACATGTTTACAATGGCAGGAGTTGGAATGCTAGCATATCCTGTTATGTGGTTGTTGTTCGCAATGCCATATGCAACTAAGCAAAAAATGTTGTTAACAAGCAACAAGCAAAAAGGACAGGTTATTGATAAGGTAACAATGATTTCATGCTTGCTAGTAGGATTGCTATCATGCTATGCATCTACAGCAATGGGCGGTACATCATTTAGATATGCACTAGATTACGGCTGGGCATTTACAATAAGTTTGGTATTTGTTGTTTTTGCCATTGCTCAATGGGCCAATACTAACAATGTTAGCAAGTACGCTAACAAAGTAATTATTGCCTTAATTCTAGTTACAATAATAATAAACATTTTGTTAACAATCGGAACGGGATTCAACGAGACTGTTAACAGACATCCAGACGTTTACTACAATATGTATCATTCAATAATGTTCTGGAAATAAATATTATGTCAACCAAGGGAGTGAAAGATGAAAACTAATAATACGGATAAAAAGCCACAGAACGGATTTATTGCTAAGTTGATTGATAACCAAAAAGCACTTATAGAAATGTTTTTTGTATCAGTTATCGGCGGATGGGTTTTTGCTAACCTAATTATGAAATCGTTCAGACAGTTAGACAATATTGACTATGTTGCAACAACTAATCTAGCAGTTTTTGTTTTGCTTATTTTAGTAGGCGCGGCGATTATGGGAGTTATCTCATATTTCAAAAAACCGGTAGCGAAGATTGTGCTTTTAGCACTCGTGCTTGTGTATTTTATTCTCACAGCAATCAAGTCAGAGCAAGTTGATTTTAATGCAGCATCTAACAATCCAATTGGACAAGTTTGCTTATTGGCACTTATGGGTATGTTAGCAGTAGCAGTATTTTATTATTGCAGAGAAGATATATTCAAGCTTGCAGGTAATTACAAGCTAAGTACAAAGGCGCTAAAAATTGTGACTGCAGTTTTTGGAATTTTGATTTTTGGACTTGTTGCCTTCATAGGCATTATGAGATACAGAACTTATTCTAATGCTACATTCGACTTCGGTATTTTTGCGCAGATATTCGAGTACATGAAGCAAAAAGGTCAGATCGCAACAACTGCAGAGAGAGGATATATGCTATCTCACAACGCAGTTCACGTTTCACCAATTTTTTATGTGGCATTACCATTTTATTTTATTTTCCCAAGTCAGATTACAATAGCAATCGTTCAGGCTGTGCTTGTGGCGCTACCAGTAATACCAATTTATTTGTTGGGCAAGCACTTCGAACTTAAGAACAAAGTTATTGTTGGACTTGTGGCACTATATGCATTCTATCCGGCAACAGTAGCTGGAACATTTTATGACATTCATGAGAATACATTTTTGACATTCCTATTGCTGATGTTTATATGGGCAGTAGAAACTAAGAAAAATATTCCAACAGCGATATTGCTCATACTAACATTTATGGTCAAAGAAGATGCTCCTATGTACGTTATGATTCTTGGAGCATTCTGGTTGTTCTCAAGAAAAGACAAAAAGAGAGGAATTATATTTATCGCGGTTAGCGCAATTTATTTCGCCATCGCCCTAGCAATAATTAACAGCTACGGCTTGGGAGCATTGGACTTTAGATATGACAATATGTTCTATGACAAGTCAGGCGGATTGGGACAGATTATCATAGTGTTCTTAACTAATCCAGCCTATGCGATTAATCAGATGATATCTAATGCCGATGCAACACAGATGGACAAGATTGGATATATAATAAGCATGTTCGCACCAATCGGCGCACTTGTCTTTTCAACAGGCAAAAAATATAGCAGATACATTTTGTTCGGAGCATTCGTAGTGCTCAGTCTAATTACAACATACCAGTATCAGCACGATATTGGATTCCAGTACAACGTTGGACATATTGCATTGTTCTTCTACATCATAGTGATGAATCTTGCAGGTGTTTCAGTGAGAAAGCAAAAAACAAGAGTATGGGCTGGAGTGATTATTGCTGTTATTATGTTTAGCGGCTTGGTATATCCAAGAGCAATCAGTTATTCAGATAGATACGCTAGCAACAAGGCTAGAATCGTCGAGCTAGACAAAGCAATCGATGCTATTCCTAACGATGCTAGTGTTGTGACAACTGGATTCTTGATGCCACATTTTTCAAGACATCTTCAGTGCTATGACATTGGTTATCCACAGGATATTAAAGATGCCAATGGCAATGTTACAGGAAAAAAATATTACGAAAACCCTGACTACGTTGTAATCGATTCGGTTGATGCCAAGGAACAGACAGAATTCGATAACAATTATCTCAATTCAGGCAAGTATGAGTTGATTAATGAGGGAAATGCATACGTAAAAGTTTATAAGAGGAAATAAGATGAAATTATTAATTACAAACGGAAGAGTTATTAATCCAGCCACAAACACAGACGAGATTCTAGATGTTTATGTGGAGGATGGAATTGTAAAAAAGGTTGGAGCTGAACTTAACGAGACAGCTGATAAGACTATCGATGCTAATGGATGCTTTGTTATGCCGGGACTTATAGATCTTCACGTTCACTTCAGAGATCCGGGCCAGACATACAAGGAAGACATTACAACAGGACAGAGAGCGGCAGCCAAAGGTGGTTTTACAACTGTATGCTGTATGCCTAACACAACACCTGTTGTTGACTCAGTAGAAATAGTTAAGTACATAATTGACCAAAACAATAAAGAAAAATATATCAACGTTCTTCCGGTTGGAGCTGTCACAAAAGGAATGATAGGCAAGGAAATAACAGATGTGAAGGCTCTCAAGGAAGCAGGCATATGTGCTATAAGCGAAGACGGCAAGTCAGTAATGGATGAGGCTGTTTACGAAAAGGCTATGGCCAAAGCCAAAGAGCTAGGCGTTCCTGTTTTGGCACACTGTGAGGAAATCAATCTAGTTCAAGGCGGTGTAATGAATGCAGACAGCAACGCTACTAAGCTAGGGCTCAAAGGAATTGCCAACGAGGTCGAAGATATAATTGCTCAGAGAGATATTAATCTGGCAGAAAAACTTGGAGCGACACTTCATCTTTGTCATTGTTCGACAAAGGATTCAGTGGAGATGTTAAGAGTTGCCAAGGCCAAAGGCGTTAAGGCTACTGGTGAGGTTTGTCCACATCACTTCACTTTGACTACAGACGATATTCCGGGAGATGATGCCAACTTCAAGATGAATCCACCACTTCGTACAAGAGAAGATGTGGATGCACTTATCAAGGGACTTAGCCAGGATATAATGGATGTTATATCAACAGACCACGCACCACATAGTGCAGAGGAGAAGAGCAAAGGTTTCAACAATTCACCTTTTGGTATTGTAGGTCTAGAAACATCTGTTGGACTAACATACACATATCTAGTGAAAGAAGGATTTTTGACTCCAATGCAGATGGCGGCAAAAATGAGTTACAACCCTGCCAACGTACTTGGAATTAACAAAGGTAATATCGCAGAGGGATGTGTAGCAGATATAACTATTATTAATCCTGATGAGGAATACACAGTGGATGTGAACAAGTTCGAATCTAAGGGACACAACACTCCATACAACGGATACAAGCTATTTGGAAAAGTCAAGTATACAATTACAGACGGTAATGTAGTATACTCTGATAACGAAGGTTTAAAAGCGATTTAATAAAAGAAAAGAGGAAAGATATGATTAACAAATTAGTAAGCAAAATTAAAAAGATGGAAGCACCTATTGTTGTTGGACTAGATCCAATGTTTGACTACGTTCCAAGTCACATTATGGATGCTGCAATTAAAGAGCACGGTGAGACTTTGGAGGCATGTGGAGAGGCAATCTTCCAGTACAACAAAGGTATTATTGACGCTATATATGATATTGCACCAGCAGTAAAGCCACAGATCGCTATGTACGAGCAGTTCGGTATTCCTGGACTAGTGGCGTTCAAAAAAACTGTAGACTACGCTAAGTCTAAGGACATGGTAGTAATCGGTGATGCTAAGCGTGGCGATATCGGTTCAACATCAGCTGCATATGCAACAGCTCACGTTGGCAAGATTAAAGTTGGTAATAATGAATTCAGACCATTTGATGAGGATTTTGTTACAGTTAATCCATATCTTGGAACAGACGGAATAAAGCCTTTTGTAGATGTGTGCAAGGAAGAGAAAAAGGGATTATTCATTCTTGTTAAGACATCTAATCCATCATCAGGCGAGTTCCAGGATAGAAATGTAAATGGAAGACCACTATACGAACTTGTAGGTGACAAGGTTAGAGAGTGGGGCCAGGATTGTATGGGAGATGACTACAGCTACATCGGTGCAGTTGTAGGCGCTACTTATCCAGAGATGGGTGATGTTCTTAGAAAAGTAATGCCTAAGAGCTACATCTTAGTGCCTGGATACGGTGCACAAGGTGGTACAGCAGCAGACCTTAAGCCATTCTTCAACGAGGACGGATTGGGCGCTATCGTTAACTCATCAAGAGGAATCATCTGCGCATACAAGAATCTAGAAGGCTTTGATGAAGCTACATACGCTGATGCTTCAAGACAGGCTACAATCAACATGATTGAAGATATCAAAACAATATTTTAATAAAACATAACTTGGGAGATATTTATAATGAAAAAAATTTCATTAGTAATACCATGCTATAACGAAGAAGAAATGATTACGTTGTTGCATGATGAGCTAAAAAAAGTTTCAGGCAAAATGATGTCATACGCATTCGAATTTATTTTTGTAGATGATGGATCAAGTGATGCAACAGTTCCTGAACTCAAAAAAATTGCAGAGCAGGATTCAAGAGTTGTTTTTATCGAGCTATCAAGAAATTTTGGCAAGGAAGCAGCTATGTATGCAGGACTTTGCAATGCTTCAGGAGATTATGTTGCAATTATGGATGCTGATATGCAGGACCCACCAAGTCTATTGCCAGAGATGACTAGACTTATCGAGGAAGAAGGCTATGACAGTGTGGCTACACGTCGAGCTACTCGCAAGGGCGAAAGCAAAATCAGATCATTTTTTGCCAGACGTTTTTATAGCATAATCAATCGAATCTCAGATGCGGATATCGTTGATGGAGCGAGAGACTTCAGACTTATGAAACGCGATATGGTAGATGCGGTAATCGAGATGAGCGAGCGCAACAGATTTTCCAAAGGTATTTTTGGATGGGTTGGATACAAAACTAAGTGGTTAGAGTACGAGAATGTTGAGAGAGCAGCAGGAGAGACTAAGTGGAGTTTTTGGTCACTAGTGAAGTACTCAATTGACGGTATTGTAAACTTCTCTAATGCGCCACTAGCTATTGCATCTTTCCTTGGAATTATATTTACAATTGTCGCTTTTCTTGCAATTGTTTTTATTATTGTAAGAAAGTTTGTTTGGGGTGATCCGGTTGCAGGTTGGCCTTCACTTGTATGTATTATCACGCTACTAAGTGGAACACAGATGTTTTGCATCGGAATCATCGGACAGTACTTATCTAAAACTTATATGGAGGTTAAGCAGAGACCTCACTATATTATAAGAACAAGTAATAAAGATGTAGATAAGGTTAATTAAAAAGCAAAGGAAATAATAATGAAAAAAGAAACAGCAAAAATCATATCACAGGAATGTATAGCAACAGATATTTATAGTATGTGGATTGAGACTAAGGCGGCTGATACAGCTGTACCAGGTCAGTTTGTGGACTTATATGTTCATGATGAATCTAAGCTTCTTCCACGTCCTATTAGTATTTGTGAAGTAGAAGATGGAAAACTAAGAGTAGTATACAGAGTAGTTGGATGCGGAACTAAGCAGCTATCAGGCTATAAAGCTGGAGATAGTATTGAGCTAATCGGGCCTCTGGGCAATGGCTTTTCAATGAGAGATGGAAAGGCTGTGCTTGTTGGAGGTGGTATCGGTATTCCTCCTATGACAGAACTAGCTAAGCAACTATCAACCAAGATAGGAAAAGAAAATGTTACAGCAGTTGTTGGATACAGAGACAGTGAACTTTTCCTAAAGAAAGAGTTAGAAAAGTATGCAACAGTTGTGATTGCAACTGATGATGGAAGTGTTGGAACACACGGAACTGTAATCGATGCTATGGATGCAGAAAAAGTTAGTGGAGATGTGATGTATGCTTGCGGTCCTATGCCTATGCTTAGAGCATTAAAGACTTGGGCGCTAGACAGAGATATGGAATGCCAGCTATCTCTAGAAGAGAGAATGGCATGTGGCATCGGTGCATGTTTAGCTTGCGTATGCAAGACTAAGGAAAAGGATGCTCATTCTAACGTAAACAACAAGCGTATATGCAAGGATGGTCCTGTTTTTGACGCTAATGAAATAGAATTATAAAACAATCTTATTAACAAAGAGGAATAATATGAATAAGGATATTAACACAAAAGTAAATATAGCAGGAGTTGAATTCAAAAATCCTGTAACAGTTGCATCAGGTACATTTGGATCAGGCGAGGAGTTCAGTCAGTTCGTTGACTTGAACAAGCTAGGTGCTGTAACTACAAAAGGTGTGGCATCAGTTCCTTGGGAAGGAAATCCAACTCCAAGAGTGGCAGAGACATACGGTGGAATGCTTAACGCAGTAGGTTTACAAAACCCTGGTATTGATGTTTTTGCATCAAGAGACATTCCGTTTTTGCGCAAGTTCGACACAAAGATTATTGTAAATGTTTGCGGTCATAGCACAGAGGAATATATTGATGTTGTAGAAAAGATGGCAGACGAGGATGTGGATATGTTAGAGATTAACATTTCATGCCCTAACGTTAAGGAAGGTGGAATCGCTTTTGGCCAGGATCCTAAGGCGGTTGAAGCTATTACTAAGGAAGTCAAAAAAGTTGCTAAGCAGCCGGTAGTTATGAAGCTTAGCCCTAACGTAACTGACATTACTGAGATGGCCAAAGCTGCAGTTAGCGGTGGCGCAGATGCATTATCACTTATTAACACAATTACAGGAATGAAGATTGATATTGAAAGACAAAACTTTGTTCTTGCAAACAAAACTGGTGGATTGTCAGGCCCAGCTATTCATCCTGTTGCAGTAAGAATGGTTTATCAAGTTGCCAATGCTGTTGATGTACCGATTATCGGAATGGGTGGAATCGCTACATACGAGGATGCTATCGAAATGATTCTTGCCGGCGCAACAATGGTATCAGTTGGAACTGCTAACTTCTATAATCCAACAGCAACAGAAGAGGTTGTTAAGGGAATTGAGGAGTACATGATTAGACATGGCGTTAAAGATATTAATGAGTTGATTGGCCTCGTTAAATAAAAAAATTAATGAGTTGATTGGCCTCGTTAAATAAAAATATTAATGAGTTGATTGACCGAACGAGATAAAAACAGATAGACATATGTCATAAAATAATAAGAGGAATTGCCTTATGTAATAAAAAGGTAATTCCTCTTTTTTTGAAATATGCATTGTATTTTGTTATGGTATGTTTTTTAATTTAAAAATAATACTGGCTATGCTATAATGCAAGCAATGTTAAGAGACGGAAACATTTAAGACCAACGTGAAAAGAATTATTTTTGGTTAGAACAGTGTATACGGAAGGAGAAAAAATGAATAACTTGAAGAAATGGGCTAGAAAAATTGGCGCTTCTTTTTTGGCGTTAGCATTAGTTGTTTCAATTGTTCCTAATTTGGTTTGGGCTATTGAAACTGCAGGCGAGGAAAAGAAACCTGAGCGTGCAACAGAGCTAGTTGAGGTTTTTTCACCTAGCGGAAAACTTCATCACGAAGAAGTAGATACAAGTAGTTTTGTTGACTTTAGTGATGCGGCTAGAGCTAAGAGAGGCGAAGTAACTCAAATTGCAGAGACATATAACTTTGCAACAAGAGAATTAGTTAACAACGGTTCTGATTCAGAGAACTACTGTATTCTTATTTGTGGTGACGGATATACAGCCGGTGAGCAGGACAAGTTTTTGCAGCAAGCTCAAAGAATGGCTAACTACTTTATGGAGAGATCTCCATTTAATGAGAGTAATATCCGCAACAAGATTAACATTCGTGCGGTATGTACAGTTTCTAATGCGAGCGGTACTTCATTAGATCCTAACGCACCATACGATACATTTTTTAAGGCAACATTCAACAACAACGGAATCGAGAGATTAGTTTGTGTTCACGATTATGATAGAGTTTGGAATATTGTTAAGCAGTACATGCCAGAATGCGTATGTCCTATCGTAGTATGTAATAGTGACAAGTACGGCGGTTCAGGTGGAAGCGTTTGCTGTCTATCAGCTCATTCTGACTCTGCGGATATAGCATTTCACGAGTTTGGTCATACAGGCGGTCATCTAGCTGATGAGTACTGGGAGTCAACAACAGATCAGTGGAACAGAAGTGAAGCACCTAACAGAACTCACGAGAGCAATCCTAACAATTGTAAGTGGCACGATCTTGTCGGCAAAAACAATGTTGGCTTGTATCCTTTTAGCGAGGCAGGAGTCAATGACTGGTATCGTCCACACGAAAATTGTGAGATGCGTTACTTGAAGAAGGAGTTTTGTGAAGTTTGTAAGAGACAGATTCGACAGGTGATTGCTGAAGATATTGGCAAAAAAATAGCTGACAACACAGTAATATCTAATGCATCAGAACTCAGAGCACTACTCGAAAAGCTTGCAAATGGCGCAGCTTCAAACGGCAAAACAGTAACATTGGCCAACGACATTAACTTTAATGGAACAATAAATAGAGTAGGTTCTTGGAACGGAACATTCAACGGTAACGGACATAAGATTTCTAACCTAACAGTTAGCGCAAGCGGCAGAGGTTATGGCCTATTCTCTGAAGTAGGCGAGACTGGTGTTGTAAAGAATCTTACACTTGATAACTGCAACATAACAAGTGACGAATGGTACACTGGCGGTATTGCAGGTGAGTGTAAAGGTAGAATCGAACAGTGTTCTATGTCAGGAAGCGTTAAAGCTTCTAACGGCGTAGGCGGTATCGCAGGACACCTTGTAAGCGGAGGCGTTATTGAAGATTGCTACAATATTGCAAGTGTTACATCAACTAGCCAGGTTTGCGGCGGTATGGTTGGATGGCAAGACGGTGGTCTTATCAAAAACTGCTATAACAGAGGTTCAACATATACTGGCAATGGATTTAACGGCGGTATAGTTGGTTATAAGCCAGGCGGAAGTGTTGAGTCTTGCTACTTCCTTGCAGGAACATCAACTTCAGACAATGGAGCAGTGAGCAAAAACGATTCAGACTTTTCTAATGGATCACTAACTAATAAACTTAACTCAGTTCACAACGTTTGGAAGCAAGGCTCAGGATATCCTGTTTTTGCATTCCAGAGTCAGGAAGTGAGCGGTGGCGGCACATTGCCATCAGGTTACACAAAGTCAGGAGCGGAGTGGACAGAGCTCAACTATTGGTCAACATACTTCGCTAACGGTTGGGGCGGCAATCCGACAGGTGGCTACAAGGACGGTGGCTCTTATGGCAACTTTAAACTCTACGTACAAAACGCCGGCGGTGGCGAGTGGTCTATTCAGCTCAAAACTAAAGAGATTGGTTTGACAGCAGGACATCAGTATAGATGTACTGTAGGATATACATCAAGCGCAGCAGTATCTAATGTCAAATTCAAAGAGGACAAAACAGGAACTGAAAGCGCGACAACTACAATTGCAAACGGCAATAGCCAGATATCAGTTAATTTCACATCAGGTGGTACAGCACAGATGTTCTTCGACTTGGGATCTGCTCCGGCAGGACTTAAGTTTGATATTACATCATTCAAGATGGAAGACATTACACCAACTACAACACAGGCGCCAACAACTACAGCGCCAAGAATACTTAACGCTTTTGGAACTATCGAGGCAGAGTATTTCACATCTAATCAGGGTGGTGTAATCGATGATAACAGCAACGCAAGTAACGGACACAACATCGGTGGTATTACTAACGGCGTGACAATGACTTATGAGAATGTCAACTTTGGCGAAAAAGCAAGAGGCTTCAAACTCAAATACTCAAGTCCAAGAGGTGTGGCATCAGGACATATTGAAGTATATGTTGATAACACTAACAACCATGTAGGAAACATCGCGCTTCCTAACAACGCTGGTTCATGGGCCGAGTATGGAACTTTGGAAGGAACACTAAGCAAGGAAATATCATCAGGCAAGCATACAATTATCACTAAGTATGTTACAGAGAACAATGCTTATTATGTTGCGAACGTAGACTTCTTCGCGTTTGTTAAGGCCAGCCAGGTAGGCACAATTGCCAACGGCGTAGAAATCAACGGTTACAGCATCGGCATAAGCAAAAACGGTATGAGAGTTGTATACTCTGTTGACAGCAAAAACAACGGAAAGACATTGCAGGAATCTGGAATGATTTACGGTCTAAGCAGCAAAGTTTCAGCTTCAGATCTTGTACTTGGAAGCAAAAACTCAAGTGTAGCAACATACAAGAGTACTAACACAGGAAAGCTTGCTACAGTTTCATCTAATTCGCCAATGGCATCTTCTTATGCTATGACAATGCTATTTGCAGTAAATACTAAGAAGGAATTCCAGGCCAAGTTTGTAGCAAGAGCATATGCCAAGTACACAGACGGAACTGTTTCATATTCAGACAGTGTTACATACAATGTTTATGACGTAGCAGACAATCTATACAAAAACAGAAAGATGCCTAACGCCAACAGACACAACTATTTGTACAACAACATTTTGTCTGTGGTAAACAGCGGCTATTCAAAGGTTAATTATTAAATAGCTTTGTTACATCAAATTATAAAAGTGGTTTCTAAAAAAAACTTAATAAGGCAAATCTTATTGCCTTATTAAAATGTTTTTTAAGAAACCACTTTTTCAATGTGAGTATTTATAGTATTTAAAAACTGATCTTTTTGGAATATCTATTTTTGGGCAAGCTATAAAAAATGCACTATAAATGGGCATATAATGGGATTGTTTAACTTGTTTTTTCGTGATAAGATATAACAGATATTTAAAAAATGGAGGAGAGCAAAAATGGAAGCATACAAGCAGGAATTTATTGATTTTATGATTGAAAGCGATGTATTGAAGTTTGGAGATTTCACACTTAAGAGTGGTAGAAAATCCCCATTTTTTATGAATGCAGGCGCTTATGTTACAGGAAGTCAGTTACACAAGCTAGGTCAGTATTATGCCAAGGCTATTCATGACAATTATGGAGATGATTTTGACATTCTTTTTGGACCGGCATATAAGGGAATTCCTCTAGGTGTTGCTACATGTATTGCTTTTAGTGAACTTTACGGCAAGGAGATCAAGTATAGTTCTAATAGAAAAGAGGTTAAAGACCACGGAGATACAGGTATCCTTCTAGGAAGTAAGATGAAGGATGGAGATAAGGTTGTAATTATCGAGGACGTTACTACATCAGGTAAGTCAATCGAAGAGACATTCCCTATTATCAAAGAGCAGGGTGATGTTGAGATTATCGGCCTAATGGTATCTCTCAACAGAATGGAAAAAGGTTTGACTACTAACAAAAGCGCATTAGACGAAATCAAGGAAAAATATGGTTTTGACGCTAACGCTATTGTAACAATGGAAGAAGTAGTAGAATACCTATCAAGCAAAAACAAACTAGACGACGAACTAATGTCTAGAATCGATGCTTATTACGAAGAATATGGAGTAAAATAATCAAGGAGTTAATTAATGTCTTCTCGTGCAAGAAAAGGAAGAATTTTAAATAGAATATTGTTAATTGCATATATTGCTCTGTTGATTTTCTTTATGTTTTTTAGCGATGATTTGGGTAGACAGATTCAAGGAAGAAGCAGAACTTTCAATGTCGTTCCATTTAAAGAAATAAAAAGATTTTGGAGTATGAGGTATACGTATGGTTGGGGGATCACGTTGACTAATCTGGTAGGTAACATTTTGATTTTTGTTCCTTTCGGATTGTTAGTTCCTGCAAGTGCAAAAAAGAAATACCTTAAAAACTTTTTTACAGTAATGGCTTTGACTGTTGCTTTGTCAGCAGCTATCGAGTTAATTCAGTACTTTACTGTAGTCGGAGCTTTTGATATTGACGATATAATACTTAATACTGTCGGTGGCTTTGTCGGATACATTTGTTATCTTTTTGCAAGGCTAGTGCAGTGATCACATATAAGTAAACAATAAATCTGGGAGAAAAAATGTTTGATAAAAAGGCCAAGGCGCCTAAGCCTACAAGAGAAGAAAAAAAGGATAGACGAATACCTCTAAGTAAGTTTACAGAGGGTGGAAGAACATCATGTCTGATTGCTCTTTGTAACTTGGCTTTTCTTGCCCTCATTATAACTACAACAATTATCGAGGATGGCAAGTCAGGCATTTTTGTCGGATTGATGATGATCTTCACATTTTTCAGTGCAATATTTGGATTTATTGTTGGAATAACAAGTTTTGATGAGAGCAATAAATTTTTAAAATTTTCATACATTGGTTCAGGTGCTAATGGAGCTATCTGGGTTGGAATATTGTTGTTGTATTTGACATATGTATAGACTGATAAGGGTGAGCGATGGAAGAGATATTTATAGAGAGTCCTAATCTTAATAAAGATTTGGATGACTTTTTTGTGTGCGCAGCAAAAAGAGCTCTTCTAGTTGACGAAATAATACAAAAACTTGAAAGTGACTTTTTTGAAACTGCTACTCTTGACCAGTTGAAGACTCTCAACAGTGCTATGTATGACGAGGTCCTAGAGGAAAATTATGACAGCAGTTATGCTAATCCAACATATGCGTGCAATAAATTGGGCAAGGACTTAGGCCAGATACTTTGTTATGTGTATGAAGGTCTTAGAAAAGCTGCCATGGATTGTTTTGGCGGAAATCTAGAAAACGCTCTCGTGAGAATTGAGCTGTTAATAGAAGTGTACAGCTGTTTTGAACTTGAGCATGAAGATGTGACACAGTATGTCAAAGATGTAATTTACTCTTTCGAGAGGGATTATTCAGAAATATTCCAGGACGCTTTGGCGGAAGCCAGACTTAATCCGGAATATGATGTGTTCACTTCGATAGTAAAAGAAAGCAATTTGACTACTCCTAATTACTTATATCGATACGGCAAGTATGTGGGACGCAACGAGTTGATTATGTCTGAGTACTTGAATACATTGAGTGATAAGGAGATTAAAGATATAGCTAGCACATATGTGGAGGGTTACAAGAGAGGTTTTGTCGCTACGGGCAAGGACTTATCAATCAAGAGTGTTACAGAGTTTATGTTCAATATAGGCTTTGAGCGAATTGTGAGAGAGGCTATGAGGCAGCTTCAGGCGGAGGGTCTCAGACCTGTTGTTGGGGCTTTTGATATTGGAACAATATTCCCTAACGAGCAATATGCTTTTGACCACAAGATGGATGAGGCGTTGTATCTTGACAAGGCCTACGTAAAGCGCAAGCTCGAGTCGGTAAAAAACGCTTACGACAAGCGCAAGGAGCTGGCTGCTCAGATGGCAGGACCAGCGGTTTTGGAAGTTTTTGGAAGTAAGCCTTTTGAACCAAAGAACAAGGAGGAAGCTCTCAAGCTAAGTGAGGCGCAGCAAAAAATATCCTCTCAGTTTAGAACAGATTACATTAGAACTGTATATGAATACATTATCGGCGATGAGAGAAGCTTTACAATAATGGCGTTGCCTGTTCCGGACTTCGGAGATGACTTCGAGGAGTTCTTCAAGGAAACAGTGCGCATCAATACGCTTGACACTGAAGTATATGGCAAGATTCAGCAAAAAATAATCGATGCATTAGACCAGGCAGAATACGTTCATGTCACAGGGCGAGGCAAAAACAAGACGGACATAAAGGTTAGTATGCATAAGCTTGATGATCCGGCCAAGGAGACTAACTTCGAAAACTGTCTGGCAGACGTAAACATTCCTCTAGGAGAAGTTTTCACAAGTCCAATGCTTAAGAAAACTAACGGAGTGCTCAACGTCAGCAGCGTATTTTTGAGAGATATTAACTTCAAGGATTTGACAATTGTTTTTGAAGATGGATGCGTTAAGGAATATAGCTGCTCTAACTTCGATGATGAAGAGGAGTGCAAGCGCCTGATCAAAGAAAACATATTAAACAATCATGAAACATTGCCTATAGGCGAGTTCGCAATCGGAACTAACACAACTGCTTACAGCGTTTCACGTAAGTACAATTGCATATATAAGCTTCCGATTTTGATAGTCGAAAAAATGGGCCCTCACTTTGCAGTAGGAGATACATGCTACAGCAGAGAAGAGGACTTAGATACATACAATCCGGATGGCAAAAAAATTGTGGCTAGAGAAAATGAGATTTCAGCTTTGAGAAAGACTGAGCCGCAAAAAGCATATTTTGGATGTCATACAGATATAACAATCCCTTATGAGGAACTAGGCGATATAGTTGCAGTAACTTCGGAGGGGAATGAAATACCAATTATAGAACAGGGTAGATTTGTTCTTGAAGGAACAGAGATGTTAAACGAAGCTCTAGACGAGTAATAAGGAGGAAAAAACAATGGCAAAAGTAGGAATTGTAATGGGAAGTGATTCAGATCTTCCAGTAATGGATAAGGCAGCAGAATTCTTAGATCAGATGGGAATCGAATACGAGAAGAGAATTATTTCAGCTCACAGAGAACCAGATATCTTTTTTGACTGGGCTAAGGGAGCTAAGGACAGAGGAATTAAGGTTATTATTGCAGGAGCAGGTAAGGCAGCTCACCTTCCAGGAATGTGTGCAGCATTGTTCCCAATGCCAGTAATCGGTATTCCAATGAAGACTTCAGATTTGGGCGGTGTTGATTCATTATATTCAATCGTTCAGATGCCATCAGGAGTACCTGTAGCAACTGTTGCAATCAACGGTGGAATGAACGCAGGTATACTTGCAGCAAAGATTCTTGCAACAGAAGATGAGGCTTTGTTGGCTAAGCTTGAAGCCTTTGCAGAGAACATGAAACAGGAAGTAATCGCTAAGGATGAGGCGCTAAACAAATAGCGACATTCTAAGCATAATAGTGTATAATAAATAAAGGTGTGACAACATCAAATTAATAATTAATCAAGGAGAGCATATGGATTACAAAAGTTCAGGAGTAGATATTGAAGCAGGATATAAGTCAGTAGAACTTATGAAAGCGAGTATTAAAGAAACTATGAGAAAAGAAGTACTAGGTGGAATCGGTGGATTCGCTGGTGCTTTTGACTTGTCTGGAATCAAGGACATGGAAGAACCAATTCTTTTGTCTGGAACAGATGGTTGCGGAACAAAGGTTAAGTTGGCTTTTGTTATGGACAAGCATGATACAATCGGTATTGATGCCGTTGCTATGTGTGTTAACGACATTGCTTGTTCTGGTGGTGAGCCTATGTTCTTTTTGGATTATATAGCTTGTGGTAAAAACTATCCAGAAAAGATTGCAACAATCGTTAGCGGTGTTGCAGAGGGATGTAAGCAGTCAGGCGCTGCCCTTGTTGGTGGTGAGACAGCTGAGCACCCAGGACTAATGCCAGAGGACGAGTACGACCTAGCTGGTTTTGCAGTTGGTGTAGTTGACAAAAAAGACCTTATTACAGGTGAAGACATTAAAGATGGAGATGTTCTTATCGGTATCGCTTCATCAGGCGTTCACTCAAACGGTTTTTCACTTGTTAGAAAAGTATTCGACATGACAGAAGAAAGTCTTAATAAATATTATGATGAGCTAGGAACAACTCTTGGCGAAGCTCTTATCGCTCCAACAAGAATTTATGTTAAGGCTCTTAAAAATGTTAAAGATGCAGGCGTTAAGATTAAGGGCTGCAGCCATATTACAGGTGGTGGTTTCTACGAGAATATTCCTAGAATGCTTCCAGATGGCGTAGCAGCAGTTGTCAAAAAAAACAGCTACAAAGTTCCTGCTATTTTTGACTTGTTAGCTAAGGAAGGTAACATCACAGAAGAAATGATGTATAACACATACAACATGGGTCTTGGAATGATTGTTGCTGTTGATCCTGCTGACAAGGATACTGTTATGAAAGCTATCGAGGCTGCTGGCGACACAGCTTACGAAGTTGGATACATCAAGACAGGAAACAAGGAAGTAGAAATTATATAATTAACTACTCTAATAAAAACGACAAGGAGAATGGTATGCGTATAGGAGTGCTTGTATCAGGCGGAGGAACTAATCTTCAGGCCATTATCGATGCAGTTAACAGTGGCAAGATTACTAACACAGAAATAGCTGTTGTTATAAGTAACAAGAAGGATGCTTATGCTCTAGAAAGAGCACAAAACAATGGAATAGAAGCTGTATGTGTTTCCAAAAAGGATTATGATACTGTTGATGCGTTTAATGATGCGTTGCTTGAAACTATTGATTCATATAATTTGGATTTGATTGTTTTGGCAGGATTCCTAGTTGTTTTGCCATCAAAGCTTGTCAAAAAATATGAGAAAAAAATAATTAATATTCATCCATCTTTAATTCCATCATTTTGTGGTGATGGATTCTACGGACTTAAGGTTCACGAAGCTGCCCTTGCAAGAGGCGTTAAGCTTACAGGAGCTACAGTTCACTATGTAGATGAAGGAACAGATACAGGCCCTATCATTATGCAGAAGGCTGTTGAAGTTAGAGATGGTGATACTCCAGAAGTATTGCAGAAGAGAGTTATGGAAGAAGCAGAATGGGTTATTCTTCCTGAAGTAATAAATATGTTGGCTAATAGCTAAAGTGAGGAGAAAAAAGTGAAAGTATTAATCGTTGGAAGTGGCGGTAGAGAGCATGCTATCGCAGATGCAGTTAACAAAAGTGACAAGGTAAGTAAGATTTATTGTGCGCCAGGTAACGCTGGAATTGGACAGATTGCAGAGTGCGTTAATATTGGTGCAATGGAATATGACAAGCTAGTTCAGTTTGCCAAGGACAATGAGATTGATTTGACTGTAGTAGGTATGGACGACCCACTAGTTGGTGGTATCGTTGATCACTTCGAAGAGGCAGGTCTTAGAGTTTTTGGACCAAGAAAGAATGCAGCTATTCTAGAAGGTTCTAAGGCGTTTTCTAAGGATCTAATGAAAAAATATAACATTCCAACAGCTGGATACGAAAACTTCGATTCTCCAGAAAAGGCAATGGAATACTTAGAGACATCTAACTATCCTATCGTTCTTAAGGCTGACGGATTGGCACTTGGTAAGGGTGTTTTGATCTGTGAGACTAAGGAAGAAGCTATGGCTGGCGTTAAGGAATTAATGCTAGACAAGAAGTTCGGTAGCGCTGGAAACACAATTGTTGTAGAAGAGTTTATGACAGGTAGAGAAGTTTCAGTTCTATCATTCGTTGACGGAGATACAATTAAAATCATGACATCAGCTCAGGATCACAAGAGAGCTAAGGATGGCGACCAGGGTCTTAACACTGGCGGTATGGGAACATTTTCACCAAGTCCATTCTATACAGATGATGTTGATGATTTTTGCCAAAAATATATTTATCAGGCAACTGTTGATGCTATGAAGGCTGAGGGTAGACCTTTTAAGGGAATTATCTTCTTCGGTCTAATGCTTACTGAGGATGGCCCTAAGGTGCTAGAGTACAATGCACGTTTTGGTGATCCTGAAGCACAAGTTGTTTTGCCTAGAATGAAAAACGATATTATCGATGTGTTCGAGGCTTGCATCGACGGCACACTTGATCAGATTGATCTTGAGTTCGAGGATAACGCAGCAGTATGTGTTGTACTAGCAAGTGATGGTTATCCAGTTGCATACGACAAGGGATTCGAGATTAAAGGTCTAGAAAACTTTGACAATAAGGAAGGCTATTATGTTTTCCATGCGGGAACAGCTCTCAAGGACGGCAAGATTGTAACTAACGGTGGTAGAGTACTTGGCGTTACAGCTAAGGGTGCTGACCTTAAGGAAGCAAGAGCTAATGCTTATGAAGCAACAAAGCTTATTGATTTTGATAACAAATATATGCGTTCTGATATCGGCAAAGCCATTGACGAAGCTTAAAATGTTTTATAGAAAGGTTAGGAACTAAAAAATGACAAAAAGAATTATATCTTTAATCATGGCGTTAGCTATGACTTTGATGATGGGCTTAGTTGTAAGCGCGGATCCAGCATCAGACTTAAAGGATATGGCTATTTACGCTGTTACAGAGAGCGGTGAAAAAGCTCAGGTTAAGTTCGATTTTAGCCCAGAGACATATTCTTATGACATCACTATCAAGTCTACAGCTAAAAAAATTGAGATTCTTCCTACTACAAATGACTCAAGCTACAAAGCAGTTGTTGAGAAGGAAGACCTTAACACAGTTATGGATACTGGAATCAACAAAACAGTCGTTGATGTAGTTGACGCTAACGGCGCGGTAGTTACTAAGTACACTATCAACACAACAAAAGTTGCTCCAGCTCAGGATGATACAGTTAAATACGGAAGTGCACCAAAAAAGAAGCAAAAAGTTTCTAAGAAAGGCGCAGCTGTAAAAGTTGGTAAGAACATTTACAAGATTGCATCATTTGATAAGAGTGATGTTCCTAAAGGATTTAAGAAGACAACAGCCAAGTACAAAGGCAAAAAATACACAGCTATCAGAGGAGAAGTCAAAGACCTTACAGCTTTTTATCTAAAGGGTGCTGAAAGTGGTTTTTATATTTATGACAGCTCAACTGAAAAGTTCTATAAGATGGTTAACCCTAAAATTAAGAGCAGAATGTACACAATAGTACAGCCTGCTAAGCCAGATTCTATTCTTAAGAGCTATGACAAGACTAAGCTTAATATTCAAGGTGAAAGAGTTAACGCATGGGCTCTAGACGAAGAAGAAGGTATATATTTCGTTTATGCTATGAACTGGGATGGTGAAACACATCTTTACACATACGATAAAAACGAAGAATGCATGCAGAGATATATTGTCAACAACGACGTTAACGCACAGATCAAGGCTGCTAACAAAGCTTTTGACAATATGAAAAAGAAATATAATGATTTGGTAAACAGATATAATATTTTTAGATATATTATTCTTGGACTAAGTGTGGCAATAATAATTCTTATCTTTATTATTTTCCACTTACTACTAAGAAACAAAACAAAGAAAACTAAGAAGGATAATGCTGATGTAGCAGGTCTTAATAAAAAACAGATTAAGGCACTTGCAAAAGCAGAAAAGAAGGAAGCGAAGGCTAAGAAAAAGGCAGAAAAGCTAGCTGCTAAGGAAGAGCCTTTGGATCCAGATGATATCGATGCTCCTGTAGATGAGGACGAAATAATCGCTGATATCGATGTGGCTATGGCAGAATCTGATGAAGCTAGTCTTGATGCAGAGCCAGAAGCAGAATCAGTTGAAGAAGATATTCCAGTAGTTGACGAGGCTCCAGTGGTTGATGAGACTCCTGTAGTGGATGAAACACCTGTAGTCGATGAAACTCCAGTAGTCGACGAAACACCAGTAGTTGACGAGACAGAAGTTGACGAAGCTGCAGAACCTGTTGAGGAAGCAGAAGTTAAACCGGCTGAGGAACAAGCAGAGCCAGTTGTTGAAGAAGCTGCAGAGCCAGTTGAAGAAACTGTTAAGCCAGCTGAGGATGACGAACAGGTTGAACTGGACTTGGATTCTATAAGTGAGCAAGATGATATTCAATCAACTCTCAAATCAATTCTTAATGATGAAGAAATTGATGATGATGACGACGACTTTGAATTCATTGACCTTTAATAAATAATTAATGATGTATGATACAAGCGTCGGCATTAGCCGGCGCTTGTTTAGTAAAGGAGAAGTATGGCAAAGGATAAAACACTTTTTTATTGTAGTGAATGTGGCAATGAGCAGACCAAGTGGTTCGGAGTATGCCCGGCTTGTGGCAGTGGCGGAACATGTGTTGAAGCACCTGTATCTCCAAGAAAAGCTGTGGCCAACAAGAAGCTTATTGTCAATGAACCTGTTTCTATTAACAATATCTCTGCCGAGAAGGAAGATAGAATAAGCACCGGCTTTAGCGAGCTGGATCGCGTTTTGGGAGCCGGCGTTGTGCCAGGCAGTCTTATATTAGTTGGTGGTGATCCGGGAATAGGTAAGTCCACATTGCTTCTTCAGGTTTGCAAAAACATGGCGGAGGAAGGTCGTAGTGTTTTGTACATCTCAGGAGAGGAATCTATCAAGCAGATCAAGTATCGCGCCAACAGAATGGGTGAGTTTAGCGACAGTCTCAAACTATTATCAGAGACAAGTATCGACACAATAGAAGCGGTAATATTAGATGCCAAGCCTGACATTGTTGTAATCGACTCTATACAGACTATGTACAGAGAGGATATCGGATCTGCGCCTGGAAGTGTGGGACAGGTTAGAGAATCAACTAACGCCCTTATGCAACTCGCAAAAGGTGAGGGAATCCCTATTTTTGTCGTTGGCCACGTGACTAAGGAAGGCGTTGTGGCGGGCCCTAGAATGCTAGAGCATATGGTTGATACTGTTTTGTACTTTGAAGGGGACAGACACGCCTCATACAGAATTATTAGAGGAGTCAAAAACAGATTTGGCGCTACTAATGAGATTGGTGTTTTTGAAATGCAGAATAAAGGATTAGTTCAGGTGCTCAATCCTTCAGAATATATGTTGGAGGGGAGACCTAAAGATGCCTCTGGAACAGCGGTGGCGTGTCTTATGGAAGGAACTCGTCCGATACTAGTAGAAATTCAGACATTGCTTTCTAGAACAAGTTTTGGAATGCCTAGAAGAACAGCGGTGGGAACGGACTACAACAGAGTCAATATGCTTATGGCTGTTATTGAAAACAGAGTTGGAATTACACTTTCTGATTACGATGCATATGTAAATGTGGCTGGTGGCTTGAAAGTGAGCGAACCTGGCCTTGATTTGGCTTTGGTTATAGCAATGCTTAGTAGTGTGAAAAACCGCGTTATAGCCCCAGATACGCTTATTTTTGGCGAGGTAGGCCTTGCTGGCGAGGTCAGAGCAGTTTCTAACGTGGAACAGCGAGTGGCAGAGGCCAAAAAACTTGGATTTGGCAAGTGTATCGTGCCATATGTCAGCCTCAAAAACCTTACTAAGGACAATGATATAGAAATAATCGGAGTAAAGAATGTACGAGAAGCCTCAGAACTAGTATAATTATATATAGAGGTATTATGAAACGAATAATTGCAGGAAAACCTAATATAGCTAATGATCTTTTGGCCGGAATAATAGTAGCTCTTGTATCAATCCCTATATCTATGGGTTATGCTCAAATTGCGGGGCTGCCTGTTCAGTATGGATTGTACGGATCCCTGCTTCCTATTCTAGTGTTCGCATTTATGACAACGTCGCCTATGTTTGTTATAGGCGTGGATGCTATGCCTGCGGCTATGGTTGGCGGATTACTTGCCACACTTGGGATAGCTAATGGGTCTAAGAGAGCGGTTGCCCTTGTGCCTGTAATTACGATATGTGTTGCGGTATGGTTTATTGTCTTGTACTTGCTTAGAGCGGGAAGAATAGTCAAGTACATTTCAACGCCGGTGATGGGCGGCTTTATTTCTGGTGTAGCAACATCAATTATATTGATGCAGATTCCTAAACTTTGGGGAGGCAACGCGGGAACGGGAGAGATAGTTCCACTTGCCAAAAACATGTATCATCAGTGGAGTGAGTTCAATAGCTTGTCGCTGATTTTAAGTGTTGGAACAATTGTCATTATTTTGGTGATGAGGAAATTGGTGCCTAAAGTGCCTATGCATGTCGTAATGATGATTGTTGGAATAGTGTTGCAGGTCTTTTTGCATTTGGACCAAAAGGGAGTTAAACTTTTGCCTCAAGTTAAGAGCGGATTGCCTGCATTAGTTTTTCCTGATATTAGACTTATAGGCGATAATGCTTTGGAAATATTAATTCAGTCCCTGAGTATAGCAGCAGTTATTATGACACAGACGTTGCTTGCTACAGGCAATTATGCCAAAAAGGGCAATTATGAAATAAACAGCGGAAGAGAAATACTATCTTACAGTGCTATGAATGTCGCAGGTGCATTGGTTGGATGTTGTCCTATTAACGGATCAGTGTCTAGAAGCGCACTAGCTTACACATTCAAAGCCAAGTCGCAGCTTATGTCCATTGTGGCATCTGTTGTGATGGCTGGAATTCTTCTTTTTGGAACGCCGATACTCAGCTTGCTGCCGATACCGGTTCTTACAGGTATAGTCATTACGGCTTTGCTCAGTGTTGTTGAATTTTCGTTGGCTGCAAGACTACACAAAACAAGTAAATACGAATTAATAATTTTTGTTATGTCCTTTGGTGCAGTTCTTATTTTTGGAACAGTTTACGGAGTTATGATAGGTTGCGTGATTTCTTTTGCCGCAGTTGCGGTGAGGGCGGTGGCACCATCGACAACATTTCTCGGCAGAATCAAGGGCCAGGGCAATTTTTATCCGCTTGATAGAAACAGCCTTGCTAGACCAATCAAAAACACTATTATATACAGATTTAATGGAAATATCTTTTTTGCCAATATAGATAGATTCCAAAAAGATATTAATGAGGCGATTAAGCCGGATACGAAGCAAGTTGTAATCGATGCGAGGTCTATTAACAGTATGGATATAACTGCTATTGATGCAATAAAGGCTTTTAGAAAAAGTTTGCAGGATAGAGGAATCAAGTTTTATATAACAGAGCATGACGGAAAGCTTAATGATTTGATAAGAAATTTGGGCGGCGAAGATTTGATTGAAGAGGGTGTAATGAGGCGAACAATTACACTAGCTCTCAGAGATGCAGGACTCAAAAAACCTTATGAGTTAGAGGATGGTGATTACTTGGACGAGCCAGAAGAAGTTTTGGCCGAAATCGAGTGGGCATTTGGCAAGGATGCAGAAAAACGATTCGAACTAATGGCCCAGAAGAGTGCCGAGGCGTTGCTTGATTCTCTTGGAAGCGATACTGCAGCTAACGAGTTGTTTGATATGGGCGGTGTTGTTACTGAATGGGGCAAAATCGGCCGATACGATGAAGATGAGTTCTGGGACTACTTGGAAATTGCTTTGGAAAAGCTTGTTAAACAAGGACAAATGTCCAAGGAGGATGCATCTAATCTAGAAGAGCTTATAGAGAAGAGAAGAGCTCAAGGTGAAGATAGACTTAAGGAAATCAACGAGAAGTCAATCGAAACATTACACAAGCATAGACGTATGATTCGTGATCAGCTCAAGGAAGAGCTGCCAGAGGAATATGCTCGAGTTCACAATTTAAGAAAGCAAATAAAAAACCAATCCTAAACGGATTGGTTTTTTTAGCAGGGGTACTAGGAATCGAACCCAGCTCTGGAGATTTGGAGTCTCTTATTCTACCAATGAACTATACCCCTATGTGTTTTTTGCACAAGGATATTTATACCATATATAACAAGTGTTGTCAATAAATTATCGATGCCTGCTTGAAAGTTTTTCCTGCAGTTTGGTGCATGCAATATATAGATATCTGAATACCGGTTCAGTACATATAGCGAATATAACGAACAGCATGCCAGTCTGGTATGTGAGCTTGTTCATTGAGAACAAATCGTTGAGTGCGATCATGCACACTAAACATCCTACGATAAGAGATACAATCAGTATAGTATGCATCTTAGTCATAGGCGAAGCAATCTTGCCTAGAATCATAAATCCGACTATAGCAAGAATGATTGTAGCAGCAGTACTTATGCTGTTGGACTTGATACCGAAGGCATCGCAAAATGAAACGAATCCTCCAACGATAAGGAAGTTAGTTAATCCTGCCGGCAAAGCCTTGAGGAAAACGTTGGTGAGGAAATGCCCTTTGATACGCTTGTTGTTAGACTCCATAGCAAGGAAAAATCCTGGAATACCAATTGTAAAAGCACTAATAAGTGACAATTGGGTAGGTTCTATCGGATAACTCTTCATAAAAATCATAGATAGCATAACCATGAGCAGTGAAAAAATGTTTTTGACCAAAAACAGTGATGCTGAGCGCTCTATGTTGTTGACAACTCGTCTTCCCTCAAGAACAACAGAAGGCATTCTTGAAAAATCTGAGTCGAGCAAAACGATTTGGGAAACGCTGCTTGCCGCTTCTGATCCACTTGCCATAGCAACACTACAGTCAGCGTCCTTGAGTGCTAGCACGTCGTTAACGCCGTCACCAGTCATAGCTACAGTATGGCCTTTGGCTTTTAACGCCTTAACGAACATTCTTTTTTGCTCCGGAGTAACGCGTCCAAAAACAGTATAAGTATCAACAGCATTAAATATATCGCTGTAATCCTTGAGAGTTGACGCGTCAATATACTTGTCTGAATTGCTAATGCCGGCCTTCATAGAAATCTCAGAAACGGTCTGAGGATTGTCGCCTGAAATAACTTTAATATCAACACCGCACTTAGCGAAATATTCGAATGTATTAGTCGCACCATTTCTAATTGCGTTAGAAAGATAAACGAAACATAGCGGATAAATTGGTTCAGACAATGCTCCGCCTGGAATATCCTTATTATATACGCCAAAAACAACAACTCTATATCCCTTGCTTGTGTATTCTCTTATGTCATCGGCGTACTTATCATAGTCGTCGTTGCTGTCAAAATATTGTTTCATTGCTTTCATTGTGGCGTTGTCTGTGGACATAGAAGAGGAGAATGCACAAAGCATTTGGAAACACTCATCTTTGTTGTCTGCCTCCATAAGTCTTAAACCGCTAACCTCCATATCTGGAACGGTTATCGTACCTGTTTTATCCACGCAAAGAACATCTACTCTGGCTAGAGTTTCAATGCATTTCATATCGTGAAGCAGAACTTCCTGCTTAGCCAGACGCATAGTGCTGACAACTAGTGCAACGCTGGCTAGAAGATAAAGTCCCTCAGGAATCATTCCAATAACTGCGGCAACCATACCAGTAACACCTGCCTGAAGATTATTCCCTTTAACGAGACACTGTTCTACTAAATAAATAACGCCAATAGGAATAATGAGAATTCCTACGCCTTTAACAAGTCGGTCCAGTGATCTAATCATTTCGGACTGCTCAGAACGGTCTGACTTAGTAGCTTCAAGTGTAAGCTGAGAAATATAAGAATCCTTGCCGACCTTAGTAAGCACGGCAGTACATGAACCGGAAACTACAAATGAACCGGACATTAAATTGTCGCCTTCAGTCTTGGCAATCTCGTCCGCCTCACCTGTCAAAAGTGATTCATTGACAGAAACTAAGCCGCTTACAATAACAGCATCGGCTGGAATTTGGTTACCTGCTTCGAGGACAATCAAGTCGTCCTGAACTAGTTGCTCCGAATCTATAGTGTCACGACTACCGTTTCTTATAACAGTAGTTCGTGGTGCGTTAAGCATGTTAAGGTTATCCAAAACTTTTTTGGAACGCATTTCCTGAATAATACCTATCAAAGTATTACCTATAATAACAGGCAAAAAAGTAAGATTCTTAAAAGAACCAACTAATATAAGCAATGTTGCGAGCACTGCAAAAATAAAGTTGAAGTAAGTGAAGACATTAGAGCGAATAATTTCTCTAGTAGTCAACGTGTTAGAATCAACTTTTTCGTTAGTAAGACCTCGGTGAATTCTTGCGTCAACCTGACTTGAAGAAAGTCCGTTTGAATCGTATTTAGTCTCTTTTTTTGGGGTCTGTTCTATATTTATTTTTTCAGTGTTGTTGTTGTTCATATTGGTCAATCCATTTTCCTTGTTTTTGTATATACTAATAGTTTAACCCAAACAGCAGAGAATTCAAACGATAAAAATCTTGCACGTTGAAGAATAGTGATTATTTTGCTATATTATTACCTGTGAA
The DNA here is from genome assembly GCA_902774125.1 of uncultured Lachnospiraceae bacterium. GTDB lineage: Bacteria > Bacillota > Clostridia > Lachnospirales > Lachnospiraceae > Eubacterium_G. The sequence continues at coordinate 5,692 of CACYHD010000002.1, read as the reverse complement.
AAATTTAAATTTATAAGGAGAAATAAACAATATGGATTTAGTATGTTTGGACCTAGAGGGCGTTTTGGTCCCAGAAATATGGATTACTTTTGCAGAGCATACAGGTATCGAGGAGCTTAAGAGAACAACAAGAGATGAGCCTGATTATGATAAGCTAATGCAGTATAGAATTAATATTCTCAAAGAGCACAATTTGGGATTAAAAGAAATTCAAGAGGTAATTGAAGGAATCGATCCTTTGCCAGGTGCCAAAGAATTTCTTGAGAAGCTTAAAGAAACAACACAGGTTTTGATTATCAGTGATACATTTACACAGTTCGCTAAGCCTTTGATGAAAAAACTAGGATATCCAACACTTTTCTGTAATGAACTAGTTGTTGCTGAAGACGGAACTATTACAGGACACAAGATGCGTTGCCCACAGTCTAAGCTTTCAACAGTTAAGGCACTACAGTCAGTTGGTTTTGAGACTATCGCCAGCGGTGACAGCCACAACGATATGGCTATGATTCAGGCTAGTAAGGCAGGTTTCTTGTTTAGAACAACAGAGCAGCTTAAGAAGGAACATCCTGAGCTACAGGCGTTCGAATCATATGACGATTTGTTCCAGGCAATCAAGGGAGTTCTTTCATAGGAAAAAACAACATATTTTTATAACAATGAACTGATATGTTCTTATTATAATTATTTGCTATATTTGACTGAGAATGTTAATATAAATGTTGAGTAATACAACGGTAACGATTAAATAATCAATAACATTAGGAGACAGTATGAGCGAAAACAAAAGTTCTGAAAAAACTTCTGGAAGATACGAGATGATCAAGCAGCTAGAAGGAAGTTTATGGACATATGGCTCTCCGATTATTATTAGAAGCGGAGTGCTAGAGAGAGACGTAGTAAGTCAAAAAAACAGATTGACTCTTAAATTTACTAATATTTATCAGCAAGAAATTAAGGATGTCTATCTCAAGGTTATTGCTAAGGATTCTGCTGGCAATAAAGAAGTGATAGAACATGCATACAAGTCATTGGCACAGAAATATCTAGCTACTAAGGGTGTTTTTAAGCTAGCTATTCCTAACGAAAACGCAGACCAGTTCGATGTAATAATCGATAAGGTTGTTTTTGAGGATATGAGAGTATGGCAGAAGGACAATGCCAAGCTAGATGTCATTGATGCAGTGACTAGTGAGGATTTGGAAGAATTCGCACAGACTCATCTAGATGAGTACGAAGAAATATACAAGTTTGGTAGAACTAAACTTCAATCAGACGAGACAGCTGATATTGCAGAAGGTATCAAGCAGTTAGAAAAAGTACGTTGGTACATGGATGCCCACGAACTTCTAGACAATGGTTATAAGAAGTACGAGGCAGCCAAGCATACAGCAGCTCGTAAAATGCGAGGAGTTAAAGCTAGAGAAACAAGAAATGCTATCGTTAAGAAGAGAATCAAGATTGCGTTTGTTACAGTTATTGCACTTGTAGTTCTTTCAGTAGTAGCAGTTCTAGCATTCTTTATTCCTAACTCTAAGTATCAGAATGCTGTTAATGTTTTGAGTAAGGCTAACGCTGCCAAAGAACAGGCAGTTAATAGTAACAAGCCATTCAAAAAAGATGGTTTTGAGGAAGCTGCTAAGAAGTTTGCTTCTCTAAAAGGTTTTAGAAAGAGTGAAGATTACGAGGCAGAAAGCTATTACAATGTAGGTCTTTATTTTATCGCCAACAAAAATGAGATTCAGGCTAAGGATTATTTTAACAAGAGTTACAAGGCTGCGGCTGATTCTGATTTTGGTAAGATGGCAGGAGCTTTCCTAGATTATTACAAAGGTGAGGAAGCTCTTAAAAATAATGATATAGAAAACGCACTTAAACTATTTTCTAAGAGTGCTGATGCTGCATCAGACTTCGACTTGATTAACAAGGCTAGCGAAGGTGTTGCACATGTTTCTTATTTGAAGAAGGAATACAAGTCAGCATGGGATGCAATCAAAAACGTTTATGCCAAGGATAAGTCATACGAGAAGGAATATGGCCAGTATGGTTATGCGTATGCTAAGTTTTTGATTGATAATAAGAAGGTAGACGAAGGTATTGAAATCTACAATACAATTGCTAAGTATACTAAGGGTGCTAACCTTAACGATTCTATTTATGCTCAAGCAGTTAAACTTGCTGAAAAAGGAAACATAGCTAAGTCTATGGATCTTCTATATAAGATTAAGAAGAAATATCCTAAGGCAAGTACATTGTACGAAAAAGAATACGCTTTCCATCAGCGCATCAAAGGTTGGTTGGGATTGTGGAAACACCACGGCAAGTTCAAAGGTAAGAAAAAAACATACAGAATATATATTTCTGAGGTCTTGTATAAAGGCGAAATGTGTTTTAAAATAAAAGACAAGAACAACGATCAACTAGGTTTTGAAACGGTTATTAGTAAAAAGAACCATGTTACTCAGATTGTAGCAGGAAGTTATATGATTCACTTCAAGCTCAAGAGATATCAGGATCAGAAATTTACTTATGCTCTTACAGAACCTAACAAAATGAAGCGTACATGGAAGTACGGCAAAGAAAAATTTGTAACAAAGTATAAGAAAAAAATAAAGTAATATAATACATTACTTTGTCCATATATTGTAGGATATACAGTATACTCTGAAAGGAGTAGGTATATGAACATAATTAAGCGAACTATTATTTTTATTATAGTTTCGTCGTGTACGGTTACTGCCAGTATTTCATCCCCATCTAACAAATTGGCAGTAGCCTATGCGGCGCAAAACACAAATAATAGTATGGGGCACAATTTAATAACAAATGGTTCATTACCTGTTCGTAATAACAAGCTAGAAGCTGGCAATCTGTTCGCTACATATGGTACTGTTACAGAGGCAGGAAAGCTAGCCAGAGAAGAAGTATACAACCATAAAACTAAAGTTATATCCTACATCAAAACTAAAGAATCTAATATTTCTACAGTAGTAAAAAAATTAGAAAAAGTGATTTATGAGGAGTCTGACAGTTGCGATAAAGGAGACTTTATGCTATGGCATGTTGACACAAGTGCGACAAGCTATGGTGTTCGCAAGGCGGGCTCCTATTATTATTACACAATAATGTCATTGTATTCCTACTTGCTAACACTTGATCAGCTCAAGGAATTAGATACTAGAGTCAACTCCATAATGAGTGGGTTCCATTTCACGAGTAGCACAACAGAGTACGACAAGGTCAAAACTATATATGATTACATATGTACTCACGTGAAGTATTCTAACGATTCTACAATGATTAAGTACACTGCATACGCAGCTGCTATTAATGGCAAGGCTGTATGCCAGGGATATGCCACATTGTTTTATATGATGTGCAAAAAAGCAGGGCTAGGTGTTAGGGTGATTCCAGGAATTGCAGAGCAATCAGGTGAACAACACGGCTGGAATATTGTAAAAATCGGTAATCTGTATTATAACGTTGACGCCACATGGGATGCGGCTAATTATGAGAAAGAGAAACAGTATATATGTTTCTTGAAGGGAGACAAATTCCCACTACACACACGTTGGGATGATTATGCAACGGCAGAATTTTATTTGAGCTACCCAATGGCAAAAAATGCTTATGGCACTGGGAATGCAACTATATCTAACAACACGGCCAAATCTAAGTTCACATTGATTAAACCTAAATTCAAAAAGGTGACTAGAAAAAAGGCTGTTTTTAAGAAAGTAAGTAGTGCCAAGGGATATCAAATTAAGTATTCTACGAAGAAAAATTTTGGAGCAAAATATACCAAGACAAAAAGAACGAAAAAGCTGACATACAAGTTCAAGAAGTTGAAAAAGAAAAAATATTTCACAAAATTCAGAGCGTATACAACTATGTCTGGCAAAAAGATTTACACAAAGTGGTCCAAGATTAAAAAAATCAAAAAATCATAAGCCAAGGATGGCCTAAAATGGTTTTGGCAATCAAGGAGTATTAATAAATGACATAAACGGCCGAAAAGAATCGGCCGTTTTTATTTGCGCTATGGCACGTGTATTTGGGGCTATATTAAGTGTTTTGAGGGGGATGCAACTTGTGGCAAACTTTGATTTTTGTGACAGTTGCAAAGAAAAAATGTTTGATTTAAAATATATTGGTATGAAGATTTACAGATGTATGGAGGAAGGATTGATGAAAAAAGTTGTTAGTTTGCTGCTTGTTGTAGCAATGGCTTTTGCGATGGTTGGTTGCGGAAGTAGCAAGAAGACTTGTAGCAATTCCCTAAAGGTGGGCATTATTCTTGTTGGAGATGAGACTGAGGGAAACTCCAAGGCTCATATTGCAGGTATTAGGGACGCTGCAAAAAAACTCGGAATAGAAGAGAAGTCATTTATCTGGAAATATAAAATAGCTGAAAATGATCAGTGTACTAAAACAGCTGAGGAGCTTGTTGCGCAGGGATGCAATTTGATTATCGCAAATAGCGCTGGGCACCAGGATTTTTTGATCAAGACAGCAGAAAAGTACAAGGATGTTAATTTTGTTAATTTGGCGGGAAACAATGCAGATGTTTCCGGCTTGGAGAATTTTTATAATGCCTTCACTAACATTTACGAGGCCAGATATGTTTCTGGTGTCGTTGCCGGTATGAAGGTCAAGAATCTAGTTGACACTAAAAAGATGCCAGCGAGTAGCGTAGACCCAAACGGCAATGTTAAGATTGGATATATCGGAACATTTTCTAACGCTGAGAATATATCAGGATACACAGCGTTTTTCCTAGGTATCAAGTCTGTATACGAGAAGGTTGCGATGGAAGTTGAGTACACTAACGCAGCTTCTGATGACACAAAGGAAAAAGCAGCGGCAGAAAAACTTATTAAGGACCATTGTGTTATAGTAGGTCAACATGCCGATTCAACAGCAGCACCAATTGCATGCCAGAAGGCAATTAAAGCCGGCAAAAAAGTTTATTCTGTAGGATTTGGCGAGGACATGTTGCCTGTTGCCAAAAAAGCAGCACTTACAAGTCCAATTAGCGATTGGAGTGTATACTTTACGGAATTATTCCAGAACTCTAAGGATGAGCAGGACATCTCTCAGGATTGGTGCCAAGGTTTGGAATCTGGAGCTGTTGGCATAACTAAGTTAGGGCCTAAGGTGGCTCCACAAACAGCAGAACAGGTAGAACGAACAATTGCGGCAATTAAGGATGGCCAAATCCAAGTATTTGACACTCAAAAATTCACTGTAAAAGGACAGACAGTCGAGTCAGCTCAGATAGATTTGTCTTACGTCGATTATGCCAAAAACAAGGTGATTTATGAGGGCGATAAGAAGGAAGCTATAAGCGATGGAACTTTCCAGGAATCAACTCTTAGATCTGCGCCTTATTTCAATTTGAAGATTGACGGCATTACTGAGGTTAATGCTAAGTAATAGATGCTTGGGTGCATATTAGATGTAATATATACGAGAGGATAGGTAGGTTTAAGCATGATATTTACAATATTTTTTGCTATAGCAGTAGCTTTGATTGGCGGGGCTGTAGTTATAAGTATCAAATGTGTTAACAAAAACACTCAGATGGGATTGCTGTTGTTAATGGCATCTCTTGCTACGTTGTGTCTATATTTGCCGAAAAAAAAAAAAAAAAAAGGAATAGACATCGGAACAGCCATAATGAGTACAATTG
>CACYHD010000001.1 GCA_902774125.1 uncultured Lachnospiraceae bacterium | reverse complement strand
CTAATGATTTATAATTCAATTACAGTCAAAACGAACAGATGTTCGAAAGAATGAAGACTGTAGTTTTCAATCCGGAAAGAGAACGAAAAATAAACTTTTACTAAGATCAGCATTGTCAGGGCAGCTAAGCTGTGGAGGAAAACTGACATTACTTACAAAGAAAAGTTTCCCACTTTGTGAGTACAAAATATAATTGCGAAATTTGTTTTTGTATTAACAGGAGGAAAAAGTTAAGATTGGAAAATTTAAAAGATGATGAATTGACTAGAGAGAGTTCTAGCGAAGTGACGAGAAAGTATAATGTAGGAGATACGGCTTACATTATTGAGAGCAACAGACTGATAAGAGAAACCGTAATTATTAAGAAGAAAGGCAATTTTTACACTGTAAAATTTAAAGATACAAACGGAGCAATAACCCTAAAAGCTCATCGATTGTACGGTACCCGCGACGAAGCAGAAAAGAATTTGCTTAAAGAAACTAATAACACGACAACACGACTAGTTAAAGGACCTCGTCCTCCGCATCGTATTTAGAAGTGGGGGTGAAAGATTTGAGAAGAATACAGTTTGATCCTATGCAAATGGCAGAAAGGATTGTTGAAAAAAGAATTGAATGCAACTATACACAAAATATGGTTGCCGAGAAATTGAATATAGCTCGTGATTCCATTTCAAGATATGAGAACGGAAGCAGGAGTATTCCCATAAATATATTGGTTGAGATGAGTAATTTATTTGATGTATCAGTAGAGTATTTGGTTACTGGTGAATATCCATCAGATGATACAAAACTAGATGAAGCTATGCTTGAAATGATTATGAAGTATACACCAACGCAAAAGAAAGTAATTTGTAAGCTTAAGACGGTAGATGAAGCATTCAAGGTGGGAGCACAAGTTTAGATATTCAAGATATTTATATACAGGAAGATGCGTATGCATCTTCTTTTTTTGTCTGAAAAACATTATTTCTAAATTTCGACCAAACGGTCGCACGATTTGGCAAATTTCGACCGTTTGGCGATTCTAAAACGTAAATAACTTTTCTACAATATATGTATAGTCATTAAGACAATCATAAAGCTGTTAACACTTATATGAATTAAATCAATGACATATCTTACAGGACATGGAGATGTGTTTCTACCTATATACTAGGTGAGGAAATAGCTGTGCCGTGATTGCATCCTAGATGCATAGCCGGCGTTTCTGATACCGGCGACGACCGGATCAAAGAAAGATATTGGCAAAACTGAAAGACATTAAACAGGTGAGAGTATGTGGTGTATTGTTCATCTGTTCCAGTATTAAGCATCGCTCGTCAGACGTGAGGACCATGAACCCATGTAAGATACAAGATTATTTTATATGGAGGATAAATAAATGTACGATAGCTTTGTAGTTGGAAATAATATTAGAAGAATTAGATTAGGAAAAGATATGACTATAAATGAATTGGCAATGAAACTTAATTTAAGCCCTTCGCATGTAACTCAGGTGGAGTTAGGAACAAGAAACTTAAGTGTGAAAATGTTATTTGCATTGACCGAAGAGTTGGAAGTGGATTTTAATGAAATACTTGGAGTAAGACCAAAGGAGAGCCCTATTGATGGGTTATTGAATTCTCTATCTTACAAGAAGGCAAAGGAACTTAAAGAAATCTTTTTAGAAATGATTAATCTTGCGATTATATTAGAAAGGGGCGAATAATAATGAGTAATGCAGGAACAGTAAGACGTACAAGAGAAATGTCTAAGAAGTATGTAAGATATAAAGAAGGTGCTGAACTGTATAGCATTGGACTTACAAAGTTTCAGGCTCTTGCAAAAGAAGCTAAGTCAACAATAAAGATTGATAATATTGTTTTGGTTAATTGTGAGAAGTTTGAAAAGTTCTTGGAAACATTTAGTGAATATTAAAATTATTTAGAGGAATAATAAATTTACTCTTGAATTAATGTCATACACAAATTATAATAGACATATCGGAGGTGTACTATGGCAAAAGTAGGAAGACCACCAAGCAAGGATAAGAAAAAGAAAGTCCTTAGTGTTAGACTTCCAAATGACTTGTATGAGAGACTTGTAGAATACACCAAGATTAATGAAACATCTTTTTCCGATGTGACTATTAATGCTTTAGAAGACTGGATTAATTCAAATAAGTAAGTTTTTATTCCTTTTTTTATAAGGAGGAATGAAAATTGGCAAAAGCGAGAAAAGATTCAAGAGGAAGGGCATTACGAAAAGGCGAGGTGCAACGTAAATCAGATGGAAAATATATTTATACTTATACGGATCCTTTAGGTAGAAGAAAATATATTTATTCTAATGATTTAATGACGTTAAGGGAGAAAGAAAAGCAACTGGTACGAGATCAGTTAGATGGTCTTGATACATATGTAGCAGGAAAAGCAACAATTAATGATGTATTTGATCGCTACATGTCTATTAAATATGATATCAGAGAAACTACAAAAAGCGGTTATATTTATACCTATGATAAATACATACGAGACACATTCGGCTTAAAGAAAATTGCTGATATTAAATATTCGGACGTATATCATTTTTATAATCACTTGATTGCAGAAAGAGGTTTTTCTATTTCAACCGTTGACTCAGTACATTGCCTTTTGCATCCAACATTTCAGTTAGCTGTAAGAGATGAAATTATTAGAAAGAATCCCTCTGATGGTGTTATGAGAGAGATTAATAAACGTTCGGGTAAAAACAAAGGCGTGAGACACGCATTAACGATTCCGCAACAAAGAGAATTTCTTAACTATATAGCTAACCATCCAGTATATAACCATTGGTGGACTTTATTTACTGTGATGCTTGGTACAGGAATGAGAATAGGAGAAGTTATAGGATTAAGATGGAAAGACATTAATATAGAAGAAAGAAATATTAGTGTTAATCATAGTCTTGTTTACTATGTTTCTCCAGATACAGGAAAATCTGTTATGAAAATCATGCAGCCTAAGACTAACGCGGGTATTAGACAGATTCCTATGCTAGATGTGGTAAAAGATGCATTTGAAATTGAATATGAAGAGCAAAAAGAAATAGGATTTAACCAGTCGATAATTGATGGAATGACAGGAAAAAGAAAAAAGAGAACCGGTAATACTACCTAAGTTTTCATGTCATCATTTAAGACATACTTTTTGTACCAGGTTATGTGAGAATGAAACAAATCTTAAAGTTATTCAATCGGTAATGGGGCACCGTGATATTCAAACAACTTTGGATATATATGCAGATGTTACCGAGGATAAGAAGCAAGAAACATTTAATATATTATCACAGAAATTAGATATTTTTTAAAAAGGAATAGAGTACAACAATTTATTGTTAATACAACATTCCTACAACAAATTTAAAAATCAGGCATATTGATTTGAAGTGATATGAAGAGCATTAACAAACCCAAAAAATAAATATAGAGTGATATGAGGCGATATGAAGAGAGTTCACTATTGTTCCCAACGATGAAGAGTTTGAGCTAAGAAATGCCGTAAATTCAAGGGCTTCAAGGGTATAAGTTAAAAAAGGACAACAAAAGGACAACAAAAATTCAATGAAGTCCGAATGAGTCCGAATGAATTTAAAAATGTCAGAAAGCCCAATTTAATAAGCTAGTATGAAGCAAGGACAATTTTCTGATTTTTAGAAAGTTGTCCTTTTTTGCGTTATAGGAAAAAGAAAGAGAGGATTACGATTAATTTGTGTGTAAGTGTATTATGTGGCGATAAAATATAATGTAATTATATTTATTATCTTTTTTATTATAAAACGTAGTATATATCTTGGGAGCAGCGTAAGGTTTCAGATATCACGACTTCATACTCTGGTGGAACATCTCAAGGAGGCAATGCTGAATACTATAATGGGGATATTCCTTTCATCAGGGCCGGCGAAATATGATGTTCCTTGGTTAAAACATAAAAATAAATATCAGCTGTTGGAATATATGAAAATGATTTTTGCTTGTTAGGCGAAGTGAATGAAGAAAATTATTATTATAGGCAGTGGAATCTCTGGAATGGCATGCGCCGTTGCTTGTGCTAGAAGTGGCATTCATGTTTGTTTGGTATACCCATTTGCAATTAATATAACAAAAGTCCTATGACTTTTGTTATATTAATTGCAAATGTGATAGGAGTTTTGTGGATTATGTATAGAGAAAGATTAAGCAAGTTGGACAAAAGGAGACGAACGTTATGAAAAAAATGATAATTCTGGTAATTGTTTTGTTGGTGTTGGGGGCTGTTCTTTTTGGTTTCAATAGTTTTATTTCAAATAAAGAGACTAAGGATAATAGAACCACATATAGTGCAGAAGACACTAAGGATAATAAAGCCGAATATAGTGCAAAAGAGGATTTGCCAAAGCAAATAAAAAACACTGTTTGGGCATCTGATTATGCTATGGATTGGAAGCTGAATGTAAAAAAGGATCTGTTAGAAGAAGTGGTTGCAATTACAATAACTAATGTAACAGACAAGCCTGTAAGTCAACTTTATTTTAGAAATATGGCTCATTCTATTTTGGAATATGACAAAAAGAATGGTTATTCTAAAAAGAATAGGCACAAAAAGAGCGTTATAGAGTCTGTGAAGATAAATGGAAAAAATGTTGGCAAAATAAGATATCAAAAGGATAAAAGCGTATTTTTTGTTGATTTAAAGGAAGACTTAAAACCAAATGAAACAACGAATGTTACGATTTATTTCCACACTGACATCCCTGTTCGTCAAGACAGGTTTTCAGTGCAAAAGTTTAAGTATGGAAAAATGTACGCTCTATCATTTTGTTATCCATATTTGGCGCCTTTTAGAAATGGTAAGTGGAATACAGACCCTTATTTTGATGATGGTGAAACAAGGGCAAATGAAGTTAGTAACTATACTGTGACGATGAAAGCACCTAAGGATTATTTGATTGCGGCAACGGGAATTCACTCAACTAATGGAGATACAACAAAGATTGAAAGCAAAAACATTCGTGATTTTGCGTTGGTTGCATGCAATTTTATGAAGGAAAAATCATTTAAAGCTTCAGGTGTAAAAGTTAATAATTATTATCTGCCAGGTAAATATGCTGAACGCTATTGCAAAATTACTGAACTGGTAGTGCAAGATACATTAAAAATACTCACGAATAAAGTAGGTCCTTATCCATATGAAACACTTGATATAGCACCATGTATTTTTGGACTTTCGTTTGGAGGAATGGAATATCCGGGACTTTGCATGAATAATGCAACTGCATATTTTGACAAAGGAACTATCACGGCAAAGTTCGATCCGATTTCTCTTATGGAAATAGTGACACATGAACTTGCTCATCAATGGTTTTATGCAGCGGTGGGTTCTGATGAATATAATGAGGCATGGCTCGATGAGGGATTTACTTCATATTGTGAAAAAATATTGTATGGATTGGAAGAAACAAAGAGTCTCGAGTATGCAAACACATATTCTGACCCTCGAATAGATATTAAAAAGTATCGAAAAGAAAATGATGAGTTGATAAAAGAGATTAGCAAAGAACACAAAAAGAGTTATCTAAATGTATCTGTAAAGGAATACACGGAAGATGACTTGTATGGAGATAGGGAATATGACCAGAGTGTCAACTTTTTGTGTGAATTGAGAATAGCAATGGGTGATAGAAATTTCTTTAAATTTATGAAAAAATATTATAGCAATAATATGTTGGGGTTCGTTACATCCCAAACGGTTGTTGACACTATAAAAGATGTTGACGATAGCAAAAATGTTTGTCGAATTATTGACAAATACATAAAAAAATAGTGAGAAAAATATAGACGCATATATAATATTAAAAATATTTAATTAACTAATGGTGAGAAAATTCAAATATTCCATTTAACATAGCTAATACACCCAAAGTAAGTGCAGCAACTAATACTAGAGTGGTGGGATATTTCCCTTCATACAGAACGTATGCCATTAACTCGGTGGATTTTTCAACTATGACACATTGTATGCATCTCTTGGAGTATACCAAAAAGCATAATGAGTCAATTACAAATGTAACTATCAGTGCATTGGAAGAGTACTTTTCAAAAAGACGATGATGTTGAATTCCTTCATTTTATTGAAGGAGGAATTTATGGCAGTTTCGAGAAAGGATGCCAGAGGCAGAGCGTTAAGAAAAGGAGAGCTTCAGAGAAAATCAGACGGAAGATATATGTATAACTATACGGATCCGTTGGGACGAAGGAAGTACATATATGCCAATGATTTAGTTACTCTCCGAGAAAAGGAAAAAGAACTGATTAGAGATCAGTTAGACGGATTAGACTTATATGTGGCAGGTAGAGCCACTGTCAATGATGTTTTCGATAGATATATTTCTATGAAACATGATTTAAAGAATTCTACCAAGAGTGGTTACATATATAACTATGATCATTTTGTCAGAGATAGTTTTGGCAAGAAAATGATTGCAAGTATTAAGTTCTCAGATGTACTTCAATATTATTATCATTTGCTAAAAAATGATGGATTGTCTATTGGTATGGTAGAATCTATTCATACATTATTACACCCAACATTTCAGTTGGCTGTGAGAGACAATATAATAAGAAAGAATCCATCAGATGGGGTTATTCGAGAGATTTCCAAAAATGCAGGCAAGAACAGAGGTATAAGACATGCACTTACTCTTGACCAGCAGAGAGCATTTATGGATTACATTGCTAATAGCCCGGTTTTTTGCAGATGGTGGTCTGTGTTTACAGTTTTACTTGGCACAGGATGCAGAATCGGAGAGATGACAGGTCTTCGATGGGAAGATGTTGATTTTGAAAAAGGAATCATTAGCATCAATCACGGAATGGTTTATTATCAGGACAGCGAGACCAAAGACTGTATTCTGAAAGTATCAAAGCCAAAGACAGAAGCTGGTATAAGAACTATACCTATGCTTGATGCAGTACGTGAAGCATTGGAGATGGAGTACGAAGAACAGTCAGAGAATGGTTTTTGTGATAGCGAAGTAGACGGAATGACTGGATTCATATTTTCAAATCGTTTTGGTGATGTGTTAAAGGCAAGTAATGTTAACAACGCAATCAAGAGAATTGTTGATTCGTACAATGCAGAGGAAATGGTTGCTGCGGCAAGAGAACATAGAGAGCCGGTTATGCTTCCGAGATTTTCGGCGCATGTTCTTAGACATACTTTTGCAACAAGGCTGTGTGAGAATGTAACGAATCTGAAAGTTATTCAATCTGTAATGGGACACAGAAACATTGAAACAACAATGGATATATATGCAGAAGCCACTGATCAAAAAAAGCAGGAAACATTTATGTTACTGGATGAAAAGTTAGATATCTTTTAAAGGTGTAAATACCCTGACAACAAAATGTGTGAATTACAACATTTTGACAACATAGGCCAAGTAGGAATTGGGAAAAAAGGGCAAATAATAGGAACACTAAATTTGAAAGATATTGAACAGAGTAGGAAACAATAGTAGAGGACAGGAGAAAACTATCGAACACATGTTCGACCTCCCAACAATGAAGAGCCTAGATAAGTAAGTTGATTTATATCAAACTAAATCTTAAGCGCTTTCTAAAATGAAATTTTTGGAAAGTGCTTTTTTATTGCCATTTTCCGAAGATTACGGATGAAAATGAGAATATTGAAAAAACATGCGTAGAGGTTTTCCGAATATTACGGATTGAAATGAGAAAATTGAAAATACATCCGTAGAGGTTTTCCGAATATTACGGATTGAAATGAGAATATTGAAAAAACGTCCGTAGAGGTTTTCCGAATATTACGGATTGAAATGAGGATATTGAAAATGCATCCGTAGAGGTTTTCCGAATATTACGGATTGAAATGAGAATATTGAAAATGAGTCCGTAGAGGTTGCCTGAATATTACGGATTGAAATGGAAATATTGAAAATAAGTCCGTAGAGGTTAGCTGAAAGGTACGGATGAAAATGAGAATATTGAAAAAACATCCGTAGAGGTTGCCTGAAAGCTACGGATGAAAAAGAGAATAATGAAATTACATCCGTAGAGGTTGCCTGAAAGCTACGGATTGAAATGAGAATATTGAAAAAACATCCGTAGTGTTTTCCAGATACAAGAAAAGTCAGGCCTCAAATAACCTTGAGTGTCCCATAATTGCCGGTTTATCCCACAGAGGAAAGGTGCAATAAAGAAAATGCCCAATTGAACCGCGGATAATCCGTGCAATTAGGCATTTTCTTTTTCGCATTATTTGTGAATATCTGTAATTCTCTAGTACGGGCGACAAGCAGTACTTTTTTTCGTTTTATTTGTGAATATCTGGAAGCTTGTGAATATCATAATTGTCGTAATATATTTCAAAGGCAGTATCAACATCGCCAGATAGTTCGATTAATGCACCTGCTTGAAACATTGTTGAAAGAGTTCCAGAAGGTGCTTTCCAAGCGGCGTTGGATACAACTTTTATTGATCGACTATCGAGATTCTTGGAGCGAAGAATTGATTCGGCCTCGAATAGAAGCGTTCCAGTTGCAATGTGGTAGTCGCTTGAGATGATTGCCAACTCTTTTACCTGTGGATATTTTTTTTCGAGGATATCAAAAGTATAGATGGCGTTTTGTGCGGTAGTGGTAGATTTGTCCTCGATAATAATACGTTTTTTATCAATGCCCTGTTTGATTAGCCATTCAGCCATTTTTCCTGATTCGGTTACAGTTTTGTCCTTCTCTGCAGTACCACCGCCAGTGCATACAATCAATGCTTTAGGATATTTTTGTGCACATTTTTTTAAAACCTTCAATCGTTCAATCAGTTCGTCACGCATAGAGCCGTCAGGGTTCAATTGAAATCCCAAAGCAACCAAACACAAAGAATCAGTATTGGATAGATTGTCTGGAAGAACATTATAATTGAGAGATAACTTGTTGTTAGTTTGGGTCCAGAGTTTCATAATGCTACGCCATTGTTTGCCTGATTGGGAATCTGTGTTCTGGAGTTCTTCTAGTAATGTATCTACTTTCTCATTAGCGTCTTTGCCGTATTTTCCGTAATCAACAACCATTTCTTCAATGATCTTCTGCTTATTACGTTTGGATTCTTTCGATTTTTTTTCATTGGAACATCCTGAAACTGTCAAAACAAAACAGCAGATTATTAATAGTGAAAAAACGCAATACATTTTTTTTATCATATGCTTACCTCCTACTGGTTTTTATCTTTATATAATAATTATAACAAAAATATAATAGAATCATACGGCGAGTTATTATTTTAAAAGGTTTGAAAAAAGATTCTTTTTCTAATGTTTCTTTAATATTTCTAATTTATGATATAAAAGAATCAAATGAAAGGAGAGGTTGTAAAACCGAGAAAGATTATGAAACATCTTAAAAAAATTATTTCAATGACATTAGCAATCACTATGGCTTTTGCGATGGTGCTAACAACTAATGTTACTACTGCTTTTGCTAAGAGCAAGGTATCAAGCATTAAAGTAGTAGGTGCAAAGAAAAAAGTAACTATGAAAGTTGGAGCTAAGAAAACTTACAAGGTTAAGGTTAAGGCTTCTAAGAAAAAGTTCAAGGGCTTTACAGTGAAGTCATCTAAGAAGAGCATCGTTGCTGTAAAGAAGAAGGGTACTAAGTTTACTCTAACAGCAAAGAAGGCAGGCAAGGCTAAGATTACAGTAAAAGCTAAGAAAAACAAAAAGAAAAAATATGTATTTACTGTAACAGTTAAGAAGGACGCTCCTAAGCCAGATACTAAGCCAGATGTAAAAACACTATTTACAGTAAACAACTGGGGAAGCAGTATTTTTGAACTCACATTCGATCATGAGGTGGACTTGACTGCTGATATGATTAAGATCATGAGAAAAAGCAGCAAAGAAGCTAAGTACATTGCCGAGGATAAGGTTGTTGCTGTGTCAACAGAAGACAAAAAGACTTACATAGTTAAGACTGAATATTGGTACAACAACGGTGAATATGCACTATTTGCTATTCCATCATTAGATAAGAGTTACACAGTTGAACATTGCGTTAAATATAGTTCAAGCAACACAACAGAGGAACACATCCTTAATGTTTACGCTGGAAAATCAATACAGGAAACTGCTTATTTGTTCGATAATGATACACCAACTAAGCTTAACAAGATTGAAGGTGTTCCTGAAGGTTTAACATATAATTACAATACAGATGGAACAATTGATTTGAAGGGTAAAATCGAAAAGACAGGTGTATATACAATAAAGGCTGAGATTGAAGATGAAGAAAGTAACATATACAATGCACAATTAGTTTTGGTTGCAGGTACTGACGACCAGATTGAAGCATACGCAGGAACTTATGAGGCTTATGGATACGATGACGCAAAAAATCCTTGCATATGCGAAGGACAGACTAGCATCTATATTGCAGGCGGAAGCGGTGAGTTCACTACAAGCCTAGTTTCTGGAGATTCTGATATTTTTGACCTCGAGACAGAGGTATATGAAGATGATGAAATGGCTGGTACAGACAATTATATTACATACAAAACATCAAAGCCTGGAACATATAAGGCTGTAGTTCTTGTAGAAGATGCTAATAACCCATCTATCAAAACAGAAGTAGAGTTTACTCTAGTAGTCAAAAAAGCGATTAGGATTACAGGTAAGATAACATCAACTACAGGCAAGTCTATTGAAGGTGCAAATGTTTACTTTGACAATCCTGCTGAGTACAAGTTCTCTCTAACTGGAACAACAGACGCTGAGGGTAACTATGTTTCATATGTGGAACCAGGATCATTTAATATTGAAGCTGTATATAACGATAGCTCTAGTAAAGGAATCTACAAGAAAAATATTACAGCGGATACAAGTTTTGACTTCGTATTAGATGATGTATACGAAGTGAAGATAACATCTGACGAAGACATCAACTTTAGTGATTGGTACGATGAGGATGGCAATTTGAATGGCATTAGCGGTAATAGATTATTCCTAAATTCAGGAAGTTGGAATCTAATTGCTAAGGGCGCAACACTCAAAGACAATAAGATATATCGTTACGAAGCTGTATTGGATGCAACAATCGATAAAGATTGCGAAATTAAGGTGGATGTTGACTTGATAGATGTTCCAAATATTGATGGTTTTGGCATTGGCACAAACGCTTTGGCTAATGTTAGCAGAATGGGACAATACGCACTATTTGTACCAGCGCACACAACTTGGTACAATTTCAAGAGTGACTTCGGAGATTCAGATCCTGCTATAACTATATACGATCTTCAAGGAAATGAAATCTTCCATGCAGATGATATTGATGATGAAGGCGACAGCAACTTCAATGATTCAGTTGAATTAGTTGGCGGAGTACAATATATCGTAAAGGTTTATGCTTATGTTTCTGAAGAGGAAGTGGAACCATCAGGTACAGTAACAGTAAGTGAACTTTTAAAGTAAAAAATAATTAGTTAATGAAGGCTGCAAGTCATGTGCTTGCGGCCTTTTATAATGCAAAAAAATGGCAAGGGGTTTATAAGATTTTTATCAGATGATAGCATCCCTGAGAAGGATGTAAGTTTTATAAGACAATAGGTGTGAAAAATCATAAAAGTACACAAGATTTAATAAAAAACATACTAAAATAAAATATGAGGCACATGGACAATGATGTGTACTTGAAGGTCAAACCTCCTTTGTATAGACTAGATGACAAAGCAATACGGATATTTAAAAACTAAATATTTAATGAATCCCAAAAAAGTATTGCGGATTCGAGGAGGAGGACAACATGATAAAAAAGAAGTTTTTATCAATCATGTTAGCTTTGGCTTTGATTGCAAGTATTGTGCCAGCTAGCATGGCTGCTACATCAACACAGGTGAAGGCAGCAAGTAACAAAAGAGTAGTGGGATATTTTCCATCATACAGAACATATGCCATTAACTCAGTGGATTTTTCGGCCATGACACATTGTATGTTAGCATTTATGACATACAGCAACGGAACTTTGACATCAGGCTTTTCAGGTGGAGACGTTCAGACTATCGTGAACAAATGTCACGCTAATGGAACTAAAGCAATGATCGCTATCGGCGGTTGGGGCGGATTCAATGCCAGCGGCAATCCATTTGGAACAGCTCAAAAGAGAACTAACTTCGTGAACCAAGTTATGAATTATGTCAACCAGTACAATCTTGACGGCGTAGACATCGATATCGAGCTAGAGGATGCCAATATCTGGAACAACTACGACGCACTAGTTTCAGAACTTTCAGGAAGATTGAAGAGTCAGGGCAAGCTATTAACAATGGCAGTTTCTAAGTGGTTTACACAAAGCATTGGCAGTGGCACTTACAAGTACTTTGATTTCTTGAATCTAATGTCATACGACTACAACCAGAGCGGTACAGGTGAGGTTGCACCTTGGTCACAGATTTATGACATGATTGGTTTTTATCAGAGCAAAGGTGTGAGCAATGATAAGCTAGTAATCGGCGTTCCTTTCTACGGATATGCTGCAGGCGGCGTAGCCAAAACATATGCAGAAATGGTTCAGGCTAATCCGGCCAACGCTAACAAAGATTATGCTAACGGTGTTTACTACAACGGTATGGACACAATTAGAAAGAAAGCAGAATACAGCAAATCATACGGCGGAACTATGATTTGGGAAGTTGCTCAGGATAGCTTTGGTTCATATTCTTTATTAAAAGTTATTAAAGAAGTTATGAATACAGGAAGCAACAATAATAATAACAATAACAACAATAATAACAACAACAATAATAATAACAACAACAATAATAATAACAATAACAATAACCAGGTTAACACAGCATCAGGCAATGTGATCGTATACCAGGATATCAACTACGGCGGCAGAAGTGCTTCACTTGGTCTAGGAAACTTCAACCTAGCATCACTTAAGGCTAAAGGATTTAGAAATGATGATCTTTCATCTCTTAAAGTTCCTTTCGGCTATAAGGTAACGCTTTATGCGGATGATAACTTTAGCGGAGCTACTAAGGTAGTTACAGGCGATACTAACTGGATTGGAAACGATTGGAACGATAGAGTTTCTTCAATCAAAGTTACTAAGCAGAGATATAAGCTTATTAACAGACACAGCGGACTGGCCCTTGATGTAAGTGGTGGAAGTGCATCACACGGTGCTAACATTCAGCAGTGGACTGACAACGGCACTAATGCTCAGAAGTTCGAGGTTACATTCAACAAGAACGATTCAACATATGTGATTACTAATGTTATAAGCAACATGGCACTTGACGTAGCAGATTGGTCAACAGCCAACGGCGGAAACGTGCTAGTTTGGGATAACAACAATACAGCTAACCAGAGATGGTACATCACATTTATTGATGGCGGTTATGTGTTCTTTATCAATAAGCACAGTAACAAAGCACTAGATGTATCTGAAGTTTCAAAAGCATCAGGTGCTAACGTACATCAGTGGGATTATGTAGCTGGAGCTAACCAGCAGTGGAAGTTCGTGGCGGTTAACTAGAAAAATATTAGTATTGTAGAAATGGAGGCAGGGAATATGTACCTTGCCTCTTTTTATGTGTGCGACCCGACTCGGTGGAGAATGAATTAAATAACCGCATTGATTTACTACCTAAAAATCCCAAAAATTAGATAGTAAATTTATATCAATTTTATAAAGGTCCTGATGAAGCGTTTAGTGTGAATGAAAAAAACAATCTATTTCGAGAAAATAAAAAATATTTCATTTCTCGAAATAGATTGTTTTTATATTTATTAACTATACGGATTAGCGTAAATAGTTAAAAGACCATAATACGACACTTATAGATCTTACCTTTGTTTTTGGCCTTAACAGTGGCAAGTCCTGTTTTTTTTGCCTTTATAACAACTTTTTTGCCTTTTTTTGTGAGCCTTATTACTTTTTTGTTATTTGTAGACCATTTGACTTTCCCTTTGGCATCTTTCAAAGTGAGAGTTTTTTTATTGCCCTTTTCCATAACAATAAGGGTGCTAGATAGCTTATTATAGTGATTTTTACTTAGCGAAAAATTAGTGAGAGATATTGTTGTAGGATGTTCGGCACTATAATCAGAAGGTAGTCTGCCGTCAAGTTTTTTGTTAGGGGCATATTTGTATCGAACCTTTGCATCTTTGTCGGTTGTAACGCCGGCTCTGTCACCAAAATCACCGCCGAAAGCAAAAGTAATTATGTCAGAATTATATTTTGCTATAAATGTTTCGTTTATTGTTACTGATTTACCCTTTTTACAATCTACCCATTTTCCAAATACCATTTGTGAACCAGATTCGTTGCCGATTTTTACCCAAACCCATTTATCCATTTTAGATGATTTAAGAGTGAATTTTAATGTGTATTTTGTGTTTTTACGTATTTTGATTTTTTTATAAAACTGTCCGCCGTAACATCCGCCCCAGCCTATAGACTGAACATCTACAGTCCATGCTGAATCAGTGTTTTTTACAACCTTGCCTTCCACTCCTTCATACCAACCGAAATTAAGTCCTAAATAATATTTCCAAGTTGATGCTTGGATTGAAGATGAAAATAATAGAGAAATAATTAATGTTAAACTAACTATGCGCTTCATAACTTTTTACCTTCTTTCTTTGTAATATCCGTACTATTCTTATAATTTAAGAATATCAGTTTTTTAGATTATATTCAAAGAAAAAAGATTGTTATTAAAATTATGGAGATAAGGCAGATAAAAAAGCACTCTTAGATATTTGATATGTACCCTCTTTACTGGACAAACCAGTAAGAAGGGTTATTTTTATATCTTCAAAAAAGGCTACCAGATAGAGTAAAATTAAAAAAAATATGATTTAATTAACTAAATGTAAAATATAATTGACAAAAAGTCTGGTGAGATATATTATTGTTTTAGATATTTGATAACATAAAGGAGGAAGAGTTATGAAAGGACTATCTTTACTTTTAGGACTGATTTTTGGAATAATAATGGCAGCGATACTTATCTGTATTATCATGAAAAAAATTACTACAGATAAATCTTTGAAAGCTAAGTATGATGAAAGACAGGAAGTAGTGCGTGGAAGAGCTTATAAATATGGATTTTTGACTATGTGCATACTAAACATATTGGTTGCTTTTATGGGCAAGCCGCTGTCTAAGTATTTAGAATATGGAGTGTTGGTTTTCATCTCTGTGTGTATATCACTTTTAGTTTTTGCAGGCTACTGTATTTTTAATGAAGCCTACATTGGAATTAATGAAAAACCTGTTAGATCCATCATTCTTCTTTTTGCGATTGGCGTATTAAATATATGGCTTGGAGTTATGAACTATGTTCTTCAACGCGGCGTTACAGAAAAAAGACTGCTTAAGGTAGAAAACGTAAACTTGATAGCAGGTGTTTTGATTATTGTTATCGTGATAATGATGATCGTTAAACAGTTGATTAATAAAAAGAGGTTAGGATAATATGAAAAATTTACGTTTAAAAGCAGCTAGAGCGGGCAAAGACTTATCCCAGCAGCAGTTGGCCGAAATGGTGGGCGTCTCAAGACAGACTATCAATGCAATCGAAAAGGGAGATTATAATCCTACGATTAAATTATGCATAGCAATCTGCCAAACATTGGACAAAACACTAGATGAATTATTCTGGGATGAATAAAAAAACTAATGAAATATAACGGCTATCAAAAGTAGAGCAAAAAGGTGCGATATGAAAATAAAAAAATTAATCAGTAAACGAAAAATAAATAAAAGAATCGAAGCTGTCGCGAAAAAGATCAGCCACGACTATTCAGGCAAGGAAATCCTAATCGTGTGCATACTAAAGGGCGGCGTCTTCTACGCGTGCGAGCTTGCAAAACATATCACTGTCCCTGTAGAGATTGACTTCATGAAAGTGTCTAGTTATGGAAGCGGCACAGAAAGCAAAGGCTCCATCGACATCGAGCAGGACCTAAGTGGGACGATTGAGAATAAACATGTTCTGATAGTCGAGGACATAATTGATACGGGAATTACACTTTCAAGTTTACTACCAATCCTGGAAGAACGTGGTCCAGCTAGTATCGGGATTACGACGCTGCTTGATAAGCCGACAAGAAGGAAGGTTGAGGTTGATGTGGATTATGTTGGATTCACTATTGATGATTACTTCGTTGTCGGCTGTGGGTTGGATTATGATCAGAGGTATAGAGCGTTAGACTATGTTGGGGTGGTCGAGGAATAATTATTGTATGAAAGGGAAATAATAAAATGAAAAAGTATATTTTTAATGAAGAGTATTTTCAAAATGGATTTATGAATGGCGAATCAATAAAATATAAATTACCGGAAATAGCAAATATAATTGAATACAGCGTCGAATATACTGGAGACAAAAGAAGAAATCACAATAATAGGAGATTTAACTATGGTGATTACGATAGGTTAAAAGAAAAGGAGCCTTTATTACTTCTAAATACTGAAAAGCTTTTGTATAAATTTTTTAAAAGGGTCAATCGCGATATGATACCAAATGAAAAGTATATGGTATTTATTATGCTATGCGAATATGACAAAAGAAAAATAAAAGACAAGTGGATAAGTTTTGATGAGATCGATGAGAAATATGAATTAATAAGCCGAAAGGCGAAAAAAATACTAGATAGTTCAGAAATATTTGTCGACGAAAAAGGCAAAAAAGAAAAGATGTTTCTTAAGAATGATGAGGGACTATATACAATCAATATTTCAGCATTTATCAAATATTCAGAGCTTGAAAATTAGTCAAGGGACGGTTTCGTCCCTTTTTCTATTGGAGTAGGATTAGTATAATTATATGTGTAAAACAGAAATGCGAAAGGAGAACATGATGGCTACATATGTAATGAGCGATTTGCACGGCAATTATGATGGTTACATATCTATACTTGAGCAGATTAACTTCTCTGATGAGGACGTGATGTATGTGAACGGTGATGTGATTGACCGTGGGGCTGAAGGAATTAAGATTTTGCAACATATGATGATGCAACCTAACATTTACCCGATCTGCGGCAATCACGAATACGCAGCACTTCAGGTGCTTCCGATACTTCCGATGTTGACGGAAGAATTGACAGAGGAGATTACTGCTGAAGTGGATGAGGGAATGTTAAGGAATCTTATGGAATATCTCAATATTGGTGGATTAGTTACTCTAGATGCATTTCGCGAACTCTCAGATGAAGAGAAAGAAGACATTATTGAGTATCTAGAGGAGTTTATGATGTATGCAGAAATTGAGGTTAATGGTAAGCAGTTTGTGATAGTTCATGCTGGACTGAGCAACTTTAATTCTGAACGAGCACTGGATACATATGAACCTTATGAGCTATTGTTCGAATCGCCAGATTACAAGGAGGTATATTATCCAGATAAGTACTTAGTGACAGGACATCTACCTACGACGTGTATCGAGAATGCTAAGCCGGATAAAATCTACATGGCCAACAATCACATTGCTTTGGATTGTGGCTCTGGTTTTGGCGGGCCCGTGGGGTGTGTTAGATTAGATGACCTAAAAACTTTTTACGCTAAAATCGATTAATATTTGAGATGACAAAATGAAAGATATGATTAAAAACAATCCAATTGAATATATGGCAAAATATCTCTTAGATAGAAACATTAAATATATAAAGGACGAATTTGATGGCATACCGCGAATCACTACAGCTCTTAGAGGGTTTGATAACTGCCCTGATAATACTGTCGAAACTTGCATACATAGTTGGTGTCCTATCTGGCTATTATGATGTAAACTATGCTATAACGCTTATAAAAGTTAATATCTTACATAAAAACATTTGGGATGAATAGAAAGGAGAAATACAAAATGAGAATAGTATCTTATAATGTAAATAGGTTTAATAGAACGCATGATTGGTATCGTAACGGAGATTTGACTCTTTGCGAAAGAGAAAAAAATGCAGATAAGATCGTCAAGTACATAACAAAACATATCCAATCTAAAGAAGATATAGCTTTTTTGCAAGAATTTCCATATTACAAAAATGGAACAAAAGGAATTGAATACGATGAGTGGGAAAAACGGTTTGAAAAATATGGTTTGACTATCAAAAGGTCATACGCAGAGGGACTAAATCTTACTGTAGCTGTAGTTAAAAAGAATACACTATGGAAGAAGATAGGCAAGAGTGAAAAATCAATATCGTTTGGTGAAGATGGGAAAGACTACTTAAATAAATATATAGAGGTTAGTAAAGATAATGTTAATATCATTGGTATGCATAGTCCAGATGCAAGGACACTTTATGAAGGGCTAGAAAAAATAGGAGATAATGAAACACCAAGTTTTATAATTGGAGATTTAAACTCTGGAGATTATATTGTTAAAGACTCAGATCAAGCTAAAGAGGAGAATTGTCAATACTATAGAAATATAATTGATGAATTTGGGTATACAGACCTTTGCAACAACGCTGTGACTTTTCCTGTCGCAGATACACCTATAGATCATTGCTTGATGAAAAAAGATATTCGCAAATTATATGATGTTGTCAGTGTAGATGTTAGTAAAAAGGATATGTCGGATCATTACCCTATAATAGTGGAACTAAAAAATAAATAGTTTTTTGCAGGAAACACCAAAAACCGAAGGATTTAGCGTTGTGAAAGATGTCGGTCGTTTGATTGGTATCTTTTTTAACTACATAATTTAAAAATATGATAAAATACAAGTGTAACAGTTGTACGGATTATTAATTGGATATGGAGTTAACGAAAGAATTAATTAGAAATAATTATTTTAGTGTTAAACAATCGTGTATCATAATAGTATGTTGCAAAACAGTAGAATTTAGTCAAAATGCAAACAAAGGGGGAGGGGTAATAATGAAGAATATTAATTGTAAAAGGATAACCGCCTTATTATTTATAATGCTTTTAGTTGTTAACAGTTTTTTTGTTAATTTCAAAAGTGTAAAAGCAGGAATTATTTACAGTGGAAAGGATGGAAACCTTACATGGAGGATTGACAACAATGGTCATTTAGAAGTGAGTGGAAGCGGAGATTATGTTGGTGAATATATGCTTAATCACGATGGAGATTATGCGTATATGCCACAGTGGTATAATTATTCTTATGCTATTAAGAGTGCTACAATTGTAGTAAAGAATATTAAAAATTTATCGTATTTCTTTTCGGAGTGTACAGAAATGACAAGTGTTAATTTGACACGATTGGATACTTCAAAAACTAATAATATGAAAAGAATGTTTTCACATTGTTCTTCGTTAAAAAGTGTTAATTTGTCTAAATTCAACACATCAAATGTAAAAGATATGTCGGACATGTTTTCAGGTTGTAGTAGTATGGAGTATTTTGATTTGTCCAGTTTTGACACTCATAATGTAATAGATATGACGGGGTTATTTTATAATTGCTATAGTTTGGATACGATAAATTTGTCATATTTTACCACACAAAACGTTCAGAAAATGACAGCAATGTTTGGAGGATGTACTGGTTTTAAAAAATTGAATATGTCTTCTTTTGATTGCCATAGTGTAACGGATGCGTCTAATATGTTTATGAATTGTGGTTTACTTGAAGAAATTATTTGTCCCAAATACTTATCTGTTAATGTGGAATTGCCATATGATTCTAATAACACATGGTATAAATCTAATGGTGACTCAACATTGTTTTTACCTTTAAGAGAGAAAACTAGTGAAAGAATAGTTAAAAGAAAAATAGAAAGCTATGAATATAAACCTGATATTAAACCTGATATTTTAACAGACTATTCGAGTGTATTAACTGATGGAATTATAACAACAACAATGGAAAGATTCTTGGATTACAAGAACTGCAGTAAATCATACTTAAATAATATTATTCCAGGATTGGATAGAACAGCAGCATATGATTCAAAAGGAGAGGTAACTGCATGTAAAAATATGACGCCGCAAGGAGTATGTTGTACTGATAGGTACTTGTTAGTATCTGCGTACTGCAATGCAGATTCTAAAAACAAGGATAAATGTGCGTCGAAGCATAAATCTGTTATTTATGTTTTAAACAAGAATAATGGAAGTTATATTACTACTTTGAATTTAAGTACGGACAGTCATGTCGGTGGATTGGCATACGACCCGAATGGGTATGTTTACGTTGCAGATAGCACAAATAAGGTTATTTGGGCGCTGAAAGTAGAAGAAATAAACAAATTATCCATGCAAGGAAATAATCACATTAATATATCTTTTGATAGCAGCAAATCTTTTTCGACTCAAAAACATAATCCTTCTTTTATAACCTACTATGCAGGGGATGTTTATGTTGGAAATTGTGAGAAAAAGGACCTTTTTAAGTGGAGCAGTTATATGATTCCGTTTCATAATGGGGTCCCAAAAGAAGAAAAAATTATTTATTTGCCGGTGAAGGCACAAGGAGTAGGAATAACAGAGGACAAAAAAGGTAATCCAATATTGTTGGTTTCGTCTTCTTTAGGAAGAGATAAAGTGGGACATTTCTATACATATGATTTGCTAAGAGGAAGTCATTGGCTGCTGGTGTCGGCAATGGTAAAAAATATGGAAATTCCAAATATGTGCGAAGATGTTTGCATAGAAGGAAAGAGAATTTTAACATGCTTTGAGTCGGCTGCAAATATATATCGTAATAATAGGGATGGAATGGGAAAAAGCGAGAATAAATTGGATAGAATTGTAGCCAGTGATTTATTTGAAATATTAGCGAATACTAGTATTAGAAAATCTAATTACAGTAGTGCTGTTCAGCAAATTTCAGATGATGTATTAATAGAAGGATTATGTGGAGATGAACTAACATTTACTCTATTTGATGATGGAACACTTATGCTGTCAGATTATGGAGAAATGAGCGATTTGGAACCTATGCCATGGGAAGATTACAAAGATCAAATAAAGAGAATTGTGGTTGGGTCAAATGTAACATCAATTGGAGAAAAAGCTTTTAAAGATTGTGTTAATTTAGAAGAAGTTATTTTCACTAATCTTTCTGAAGAGACAGTAACGAAAATTAAAGATTATTCATTCGAAGGTTGTACAAGTTTAAGAAGAATATCTTTTTCAGACGGAATATATGAAATATCAGACAGTGCGTTTGAAAATGTTATGCATGTAGTTCTAGAAAGTGATAGTGACTATATAAAGAATTACGCGGAAAAGCATAATTTAACACGGCATGTACACATATTTGATTATTATAAAACTATCGCACCTACTTGTGGTACATATGGATATGATATATATAAATGTGATTGTGGAAAAGTAGAAATGAAAAATGAAAAAGAACCTACATTTAATCATGACCTTGAATTGATAAATGCGGAAGAAAAAATATATCAATGCAAGTACTGCAAAAATACATATGACAGCATAGATAATCAAAATGAAACGATGAAAGAGACAACGATTTTAAATGAAAATACTGTAATGGTATCCACGACTAAAGTTGATGAAAAAACAAAAAAAATAGAGGTAAATAAAACGCGGATTAATAAAGTTGTTTCTAAGAAGAAATCCCTTGGTATTAAGTGGCTAAAAGTTAGAAATATAAATGGTTATAAGATTCAGTATTCATTGAAGAAAAACTTCAAGAAGGCAAAAACTAAAGTAATCAAAAAAGCGTCAAAGACATCTATTGTTTTGAAAAAACTTAAGAGAAAGAAAAAGTATTATTTGAGAATTAGAACATACAAGGTTGTGAATGGAAAAACATATCAATCAACATGGTCTAAAGTGAAATCAAAGAAAACTAAATAAAGTGCAATAACAGTATTGAAAGCGCCTAGAGCAATCTAGGCGTTTTCCTTTGCGTGGAGGCGCACTTGATATCTCTTTTTCTTTACTCAAAAAAATTCCCCCAAACTGTTAATTCTCTCCAAAACTAACAGTATATATAACTGTGATCAACAACAAAACAAAACAACCACTCAAAAAATCCAAAAAAAATTCAAAAAAATTCACCCAAAACTGTTAATTCCCCAAAAAAACGACAGTATATATTAGTGTGAGTAAATAATTGATGATTCGAAAGGAGTTTATTATGAACAAGATGATTAATGAATTAGTAAATGAGGTTAAGAAAGTTATTAAGGGTAAAGACGATAAGATTATAGAGGTTGTAATGGCGATGCTTGCATCAGGACACGTGTTACTTGAGGATAATCCGGGATTGGGTAAGACTGTATTGGCTAAGACTCTGTCTAGGGCTATGGCGGTTGACCAGAAGAGAATTCAGTTTACACCGGACACTATGCCTACAGATATAGTTGGAATGGTTATGATGGAGAAGAAATTCGAGGATGGAAGAGAACAATATAAGAAGCATTTTGAAGGAGGCCCAGTGTTCACTAACATCCTACTAGCGGACGAGATTAACCGAACATCTGGCAAGACTCAGGCTGCGTTACTAGAGGTTATGGAGGAGTGTACAGTTACAGCGGACGGTAAGACTAGGGAACTTCCTTCACCATTTATGGTAATTGCGACTCAGAACCCTAACACTAGTGGCGGTACACAGCAGCTTCCAGAGGCTCAGCTAGACAGATTCATTATTAAGACTAGCATGGGTTATCCTGACGAGGAAGGTGAGGTTTCAATGCTAATGGACGACAACGGAAGCAACTCACTAGATAGAGTAATGGCAGTGATTAACGCCGAAGAGATGAATCATATGAGACAGGAGGTTAAGAAGACTTACATGGACGAGAACGTAGCTAGATATATAGTTAGACTATGTGCTTACACTCGTAACCAAAAAGATAAGATTACAGTTGGAATCAGTCCTAGAGGAGCCAAGGCGCTTACTAAGATGGCTAAGGCACATGCGTTCATCAGCGGCAGAGATTATGTGACAGTAGAGGATGTTCAGCAGGTTATTCCTAGTGTCTTCTCACACAGACTAATCTTAACACCATCATATAGACGAGAAGAAAACGCTATAGGCAAGGTGCTTAGCGAGATGCTGGGTGCTGTAGTTGCACCTCAGGTGGCAGGTTACAGAAACGACTACAACGGTATGTTTGACATCAAGGCGGTGTAATGCCGCACCAATCTAGTATAAATAACTAATTTGAACAACAATACATTTTTGAATTTTAGGAGGTAAGAGAGATGAAAAAGTTATTTGGAATTATGTTTTTGGCAATGATGATTATCGGTTCAGTAGTATTAACAGGATGCAAAAAGCAAGAGGCCAAGTATGAGGCTCCAACCTTCAAGTTCGAAAAGCAGGCTAAGTCCCTTAAGAAGAAGACGGGTAACCGTAACGATGGAAATGGTGACAATGCTAATAAGAAGAAGGAAGAGCAGAATCAGGAGCAGACTAAGCAGGAACAGCGCCAGGATGAAGAGACTGTAAAGCAGGATCAGACTATGCCTAACATAGAGCAGCCTGAGAAAGCCGAGCAGAATAAGAACAATATGGAAAAGCAGGATATGCCAGAACAGAAGCAGCAGGGCGAGAGACGAGGAAATGACACTAAGTCACATGGCCGCAAGGGTAAGACTGGTAAGGGTAAAGGCAACAGTGGTAATGGTGACGGCGGTTTTGGCGAGCAGGGACGTGACGGCAACGGTGCAGGAAACGGCAACAGTGGTAACGCAGTAGATGGTAATGAAGGCAGAGAGAACGGCGACAGTGACCAGGTGGGCGACGTAGTTAAGGCAGTTAAGAAACCTGTGATCTCATACAACATCAAGGACGCCGACTAATCGTAATAAAATGATAGAAAAACCAAGGAGGTAACGTTATGAAAAAACTAAGAAGAGAAAACATTCAGAGAGTGAAAAAGACAAGCGATGTATCAGTAGACCTTTCTTCAGTTGAGGCTAAATCTATGAGCAACATCCCTATGTTCGTGCTTCTAACTTCAATATGTGCAATCGTTATGACACTTGGTTTTGGTGAGGGATTCGGAATACTTAATATCGCTAATCACTTCCTTGGAATTTCCTTAATTGCGTATGCGAGTGTGTTTGCAGCGTTTTTGTCAGCTTTTCTATTCAAACTTTTGACTAAGCGTAGCGCGTCATTTACTAAGGTAATGTCTATAACATTACTTGAAATCGTTGTTCCTACTTTAGCGCTTGTACTATTTACAGAGAACGGAATGATGGGAATCGTGAACAGCGTTATCAGAACCATCAACAAAAACATGGCAGAAAACCATATCGCATATGTTGAAAACCTTAAGAGTATGAACATAGATATCGTCTTAGCGTACTGCGCGATTACATTTATAGTCACAGCGGTTGTGGCTTTTTTATTGTACTTCAGAAGAACTTACATTATAAGTGCTCTGCTAATTATGTCAACCATGGCCAACATCTGGTTCAAGGGTGAGGGCAAGGTAGCCTACGTTGTTGCAGCACTTCTTTCAATTTTTGCTGTTCTATATCTATCTAATATCAAGATGACTAAGGGTAGCAGGAACGCAAAGGTTGTATGGGTGATTCTTGGTGTGCTTCTAGCTTGTTCAGCAGCGTTTTTGACTTGGGCTAGATATGAAGGTTTGACTAGCATCGATGATCTAAGAGATGAGGTGTCATACAGACTTGAGAACATTTATTACGGCAAGAGCGACTATCCTGAGGGCGCGTTCAAGAGATTTCACGAGTATCCTGCCAAGGATAATGAGGTCAGACTTAACGTGAAGATGGAAGAGGGTTGCGAGTTACATCTTAAGGGCTATGTGGGTTGCAAGTACACTGAGAAGGGGTGGAGCGACAACGACGAGAATGTTTATCCAACAGGCATTATGGATTTCTTTTACCAAAACAGAATATATCCTTTGACACAGAATGCTTTCTTTACAAGTTGTACTTGGGAGGCCAAGGAAATCGATGAGAATGAGATTCAGCAGAATACTATTCATATCAACAATGTGAGTGCGTCACAGAAGTACCAGTACGTTACAGAAACGCTTGATAATCTTAACGGACTGGTTGATTCTAAGAACGACGTGAACTTCAGATGTTCTTTTATGGGAAAGGTGAGCGAGTACACATTTACTACTAAGGCGATTAGTGATGGTGATTACATCAAGTTATCTCAGGCACAGTGGTATGAGAATCAGGAGTTTAAGACATCTAATCAGCAGCAGTTCGCCACTGTCGAGACTGAGTATCGCAAGTTCGTAAACACTAAGGCGTACAGGGATGTTCCAGCCGATGAAAAAGCGATTCTAGAACAAAACATCCCAGCATGCAGCAACAATATAGATGATGCGATATCAACAGTAAGAAGTTACTTGAAGGGGCATATCAAGTACAGCAAAAAATGTGCAGAGTACAATCCTGACGGCAACTACCTTGAGCAGATTCTTCTTAAGGACAAGAGAGGCTTCTCTCCACACTTCGCGACAGTTGCGACATTGATGTTTAGATATTATGGGATTCCAGCGAGATATGTGGAAGGCTACTATGCAGCTAACGAAGTTAAGAGCACTGAAGTAAAGATTAAAAACGACAAGGCACATGCCTGGGTTGAGATATATATTGCAGGACTTGGTTTCACACCAGTCGAGGTTACACCTGGCTTTTACAAGGAAGATGACCAGGGTGGCGGAAGTTCACTTAAGAGCACAGAGCCTCAGGTAGGCGGCGGTGGCTCAGGTGGATCATCTAGAAGCAAGGAACGCAAGAGTTACAACCAGAGATTGATAGAAATCTTAATAATGATTGGAATAGTTATAGGTGTTTTGATAGTTTTGGCTATTATAGCTCTCGCTATTAGAAGACTAGTTATCAAGCGCATCCGCAACAATCGCTTAGACAGCGAGAACCTAGACATTAGAGTGGGTGCAGCGTCTAAGTACATCTACGATATGTGCGAGGCTACAGGCGTAGAGCTTAAGGATATGGTGAGCGAGGAAGTTTACGAACTACTAGAGAAGATTAAGTTCAGCCGCTATGAGATACAGGAAAGAGACGCCGACTTGATGATTGAGACTATGGAAACTGTGACAGATGAAAGATGGAAAGAGGCCAAGCTTGGTACCAAAATCAAGATGGTTGTCTGGAAAGGCTTAAGATAATTAATGAAAGGAAATGGTGAATGAAATGAAGAACAGAATCGGTTATGCAGGAATTGTTTTATTACTTGGAGTTATTTTTGTCAAAACAAACGTTAAGCTTACTCTTTGGGCGCTTCTATTCACAGTAGGGGCATTAGGTCTAGTTGTTTTGATCAACCAGATTGTGTGCAAAAGCGTAAAGATAAAGTACGAGATAGTTTATGACAACGAGACAGGTAAAAGCTACATCCAGATCACACCAATCAATAGATGCATCTTCCCTGCTAACCACGTCGAGAACAGTATCAAGTGCGACAACGCTGTTTTTGGCAGCAGTGAGAGCGTGAAGTTCGACATATCTATTCGCGGAAGACAGTCTAGAAAGGTTAAGCCTATTAGGGTTCCTCTTAAGTGCAAGTACTGTGGACGAATTGACATCAAGGTTGAGGAGTGCAAGATTTACGACTGGTTCGATATAACATACAGAACTAAGAAGGTTAACGTTGAGGGTTGCGCGTACATTTATCCTAACGAGAGCGAGACATATATCGCGGAACTTGAGGACACGGTTTCAGAGGGCGACGAGCTAACTTACAAGCATGTTGTGGGCAATGACGTGTCTGAGATTCTTCAAATTAGGGAGTATCGAATGGGCGACAACATTAAGAATATTCACTGGAATCTTTCGGCCGCAACAGATGACAAGCTACTAGTCAAAGAGCTGGATACCCCTAACGATAATTCAATAATGATAGTTTGCGACTACGCGCCACACGAGGATAAGGAGACTAACAATCGCATTATCGGAAGAGTGTTCGACGTGTCCAGACTGCTACTTGAAGAGAATCTAGGCCACACGATCTACAGAATGGATACTCAGAAGAATGCCGTTGCGCCTGAGAAGCATATCTCTTCAATCGACGACTATGACAACGAGGTCAAAACTGTTCTGGAAACTTACGCAGACAGCGACGAGAAAACTGTGGCCGAGTATATCATGTGCAATGGAATCAACCAGCAGTACGCGAAGATTATCTATGTGAGACCTAAGGAGATGCGCGATGACAGCGGAATCGAGGATGCTGGAAACTGCATGGTGATGGAGATGTAGCGTTGTGGCAGGATGTTGCCTGGTGCTGGAAAGTAGTGTTCCGGCAGGGTGCTAGTGAAACACGATAGTGCCGGGGATATTGATGGAAAAATATTTTTCATCAAAAGTGTTAATTCCCTTGTGAAATGACAGTATATATAAATAGAGAACAATAAACGAGTCTGAAAGGAGTTTTATTATGAAAATGAAAAAAGTTATTTCAATGGTTGTAGCAAGTGTTTTGGCAGTATCAACATTATTAGGCGGATTGCATCTAGGCGCGAAGGAGGTAAAGGCGGCAGGCCCTAAGAATATAAGTGGAACATGTGACAACGATAAGTGGCATTACTATTACTACAAGGATACTAACTCTGTTGGACTACGTGTTCGTACTCAGAAAATTACTAAAGCGGACAAAACTATTAGCTATCCTAACACAGTTAAGATCGACAAGAAAAGCTACAATGTAACTAAGATTCTTAATGATCAGAACTACGAATGCGAGTGCAAGCAGTGTAAGGAGGCTAGAAAGAATAAGAAAAAGGATGCTCACTCAGAAGCTTTTTACAAATATGTATCTAAAGTTGTAATCCCTAAGAATGTTACAGAAATAGGTGGTTCAGCCTTCTCAGAATGTTGTCTAACTAGCGTAGAGTTTCCGGCAGATAGCAAGTTGAAAAAGATATGTAATGGACCATCTGAGGATGAAGAGTATGAATGGGGGGCATTTTCTAATAATAATTTAAAGAGCATTAATCTTCCTAAGTCTATTGAAAAGATTGGAGTGTGCGCATTTTCTGAAAATGACAGTTTGGGAAGCGTTAACTTGTCTCAGTGCGCTAATTTGAAGAACATAGAAGAAAGCGCCTTTATGGAGTGCAATTTAAAAAGTGTTAGTTTTCCACAGTCTTTAGCTAAACTTGGTAGTGGCGCATTTGAAAATAATAATATAGCAGGAACAGTAATTATTCCTAATGGAGTAAAGAAGATAGGAGGATTTTGCTTCAGTAATAACGCTATTAAAACTGTGAAATTGGGGAATGCGGTAAAAGAAATAAGTTCAGTCGCATTTTATGAGAATAATATAACTGATATAAATATACCTGCAAGTGTTAAGAAAATTGGTGAGGAAGCATTTTGGGGAAATAATATTAAAAAAGTAACTATAAGTGGTGATAATGTAGAAATTGATGATTGTTCTTTTGGAAACAATGAGTTGGTAGAGGTTGTTCTAGCGGGAAATAAACCATCGGTTGGATACTATGCATTTGAAGGAAATAATATTTCTAAGGTTGTTTTGAAAGGAAAAGAGATGGGAGAAATGGATGAGACTTCGTTTAATGATAATCCTATAAAGGACAGCGATAATCCTAAAAGAGAAAAAGGTAACATAGAGATTGATAACTACAATGTGTATGAGTATTTATATGAAAATAGTGTGTTCGGAGATGCAATTAAGGTCAAGGCTGCAAAGACTAGAGTAGAGACAGAGAATGGTAAAAAAGACGTAGCTGGTAACAGTAAAATTGACTTAATAGACTCTTTCAAAATACCTGATGATAAAGAACTAGTAGGTGTGGTTGTGTTAACTGTTGACAATATGGCATTTAAAACGACACAACAGTCACTAACTGGTGACTCTATTAAATCTTTCCCTCTAAATAACAATGTGTATGTATACATCGTAAAGCCTGTCACAAGAGACAAGAAATATACTATCAAAGGACTTGGTTTTGAATTATTGACTGTTGATGGCAAGAAAAAGAGCGAATACCAGGACGGCGATGACTATAAGCTTGCAGTAAGCGACGAGGTTAAGTTCCAGCCATATCCTGACGACGAGAAGTTTGCCAAGGTGGGATACCATATCAGCGGTTACAAGTTCACAGGCGACAGTGCGCCGGACACAGTTTTTAAGGCCAACACTACAGCTAGCAAGCTATCCAAGGCCAACGGAACTATCCAGCTAGAACTTGAGTACGAAGCTAACAACTACAAGATTCAGTATAAGAAAAACGGTGGCAACGCCTTCACTATCGCGGACACTGAATGTGTATATGACCAGGAAGCAAAACTAACAGAAGAGGTTCCAACAAGGGACGGTTACAAGTTCATAGGATGGAGTTTGGACGAGGATGATGCAGAGAACGTATACAATTCAGGTGACACAGTGAAGAATCTAGCCGAAAAAGATGGCGCAGTAGTTTGCATGTATGCACAGTGGAAGAAGGCCAAAAAGACAGTTGAATTCGATATCAATCCAGACGAAGCTTCAGAGGGCTTGGATCCAGAAATGTATACAGTAAAATACAGCATTAACGGCGACAAGCCGGTAGAGAGAGCATACCCAGCAGATGACGGAGCAATCCATTTCGAAGTATCAGAAGTGTACGTAGGCGATGTAATAGTGGTTGAGGTGACAGGCTCATTAGAAGACGCAGAAGATGACGGCAACTTGCTAGAATCAGACCCTTCAACACTAACAGTCAAGGTAGAATAAGGGGGTGGTATAAAAAGTGCGTTTTTTTGGAAGAATTACCCGTTTTTGGTTGTGAAAAGAAGCGGGAAGGGCTATAATAGTAACTAGAGTAATGTAATCGGGAAACAAAAAATGAGACGAAAATAATTAAAAAAAGATACCAACTGTTTGGAAACAAAAGGACGAAACTTGTTGTTTGGTAGTTGGAGATAAGAATTAAGAAAGGACAATTATTAATCAAAAAGATAATAATATTGAAAGGTGGAGAATTATGAAAAATGTATTTATTACAGTTATTCCTATGATGGGAGGGAAATTGAATCCTCAAGTATACAAGAGAACTCAGGGAGTAGATTTTGACACAAACATGGAAACAAGATTTCCTATTATTCCTGTAATCAAAAGATATCAGGAAGATGAAATCGAGACACAAGTTATTACAGTAAGATTTAAAAATGATGATTCTGATACTAACTTAAAGATGTTTTACGATGAAGCAGCAGAGCTTGGCATTAAGCCAGAGCAGATAGTGGATGTCGCTGTTCCAGAAAATCAAGAATACGACACAGGCGTAAAACTATTCATGCAGGTACTTAACGCTATAGAAGAAGACTCTGATGTATACGCATGTATAACATACGGAACTAAGGTTATGTCACTGATGATGGCATACCTACTTGACTCACTAGAGTACATTCGCCGCAACGTAAAGGTGCAGGGCGTTTACTACGGCGAAGTACAGAGAAACGAAGGAAAAGAAAGAGAAGCATTCTTTTACGAAATTACTAATCTAGTATTTTTGAATAGAACTATTAAGGATCTTGATGATCTGAAACTACAGAAACCAGAAGAATTCTTAAAGAAACTATTAAAGATGGATTAGGGAGCGGAAAATGACTAGGAAAGAGAAATTAGAACAATTAAATAATCATCCTCTATTTCAAATGAGTGATGAAAAACGTAAAGAGGTTTTGGAAAAAGATGTAGATAACAAGTATCGTGATGAGATACTTCTGTTGGTGTATTATCTTGATGGATCAAAACTAGATTCTAAAATTTATTATGATGACATCGATGACGATCAGGATTACGATGAAGCGATTGATAGTGCTATTAAATTTATTGGAACTAAAGGAATCAAAAAGCATGGCTCATTAATGGCTGACAATACATTTCTTCCAGAGTATGATAACGTCGCTGCTCTTGAAGCTGTAACAAGGGCTTTAAAGTATTTTTCT
Organism: uncultured Lachnospiraceae bacterium; assembly: GCA_902774125.1. Taxonomy (GTDB): domain Bacteria; phylum Bacillota; class Clostridia; order Lachnospirales; family Lachnospiraceae; genus Eubacterium_G. The sequence goes on along the minus strand of CACYHD010000001.1, from coordinate 52,197 downwards.
AGTACTAAAGGTGCAAAGTTCTATACATACTATCGTAGCGTTTACGATAATGTATGGATTGATTATTATCTAAAGGAAGAGCCTATTAGAATTAGTAGAACTGTCTACAAATTGATTTGTGATGCGAGATCTCTTCATGCTTCAATGAATTGTAATTATTACACTGAAGAGGAAGCTGTTGAGAGGATGAAAGAAGAGCCTAATTATATGCGTCCAATTGAGGAAGAATTTCTTGAGCATATGAAAGGGGATGTTGCATATACATGTCTTAGTGAGCAGGATATTCTTGACATAATGAGAGATGATCCTCAATACAAAAAACACACTGAAGAGACTTTCAAACAAGTTGAAAAATACATGAAATCAGGAGGAGTTTTGGTTGTTTCGGATCATATTAATTCTCTTGACGGTGATGAAGAAATAAGTTTGATAGACAACATAGAGGACGAAAAACAGAAAGAACAGCTGGATAATTTGTTTAATGATAAATCACAGACTATTAAAGCAGGAATGGAAGAACTATTTAAACGATACTTGAGTTTAACTAGAGCTAATCACCGTGCGATTTTGGCATTAGATGCGACTAAAAACATAATGAAAGAACTCAAAACAGACGACGGCAAAGAATTTTACGATAAAGAGCCTGCTGGAAACAAAGAGATATATACAATAATGTCTCAAGATGACAGTGACTTTATGAGAAAAATGTTCAAATACGACTATGCTAGAAGTACTGTAGAGCCTGAACCGGAATCTACTGAGAATTTATATGGAATATACTACAATATGGTTCTCAAAGGAGTCGAATATACGGATAAAGAGGTTGCAGAATTTATTGATGTAAAACCTAGTTCTTATTCGAGATCTCTGAAAACAATAAATGAAAAGTTAGGAAAAATGACATACGAAGATTAACGGATATACATCTGTTTTTTTCGAATGACGTGACATTTAGAATATTACAAGTAAAGGGGATGATACTATGTTTATTAATTATTCAAACCACCCATCTGATAGATGGTCAAAAGAACAATATGAGGCGGCATTGCAATATGGGGAAGTAGTGGATATACCATTTAAGAATGTGTCGCCTTCGGATACTAAAGAAGATATACAGCAGATGGCAAAGGATGAGGCGGAAAAGATAGCTAGCCAAAAACCAGCTGCTGTTCTTTGTGTAGGAGATTTTAGTTTGACATTTGCTTTAGTGACTGAATTAAAGAGAAGAAATATCAAAGTACTATCTTCATGCACAGTGCGTGAAACTAAAGAAACCGTCAACGAGAACGGAGAGACGGTCAAAACAGCGGTATTCAAGTTTATGGGATTTAGAGAATACTAAAAGAACGGAGAAAAGGGAATGAGATTGGATGTAACGGTAACACTTGATAGTCCGCTTACAGTTCCTCAGAATTATCATCAAATTCTTCAAGCGGCCATATATAGCGTGAGCTCTAAAGGTAATCCAGAGTACACCAAATGGCTACACGATGAAGGGGTCAAGTACGGTAAACGAACGTACAAGTTGTTTACCTTCAGCCTAATCGAAGGTGACTATACTGAAGAATTAGGTAGATTGACATATAGAGGTGACATTAAGTTTTCTATATCAAGTGTCTATGATGATTGGATAAAAGAATTGAATACTGTTTTATTGGAAGATGGAATTCAGTTCGGTAAGAAGAAATATACAAGCATCAAGACGGAACTAGTTGATGTATTTACGATGAAAAACGAAATACTGGTGGAGACGCTTTCGCCTATCATGGCTCACAGGACTGACTTACATACCAAGGCGATGCAGTTTTTCGCACCAGACGAAGAAGAGTTCGTAGAACTAATCAACGACAATTACAAGCGTAAGTACGTAACTCTCTGCGGAGAGGATGCAACATCGGATATGTTAATCGCGATAGCTGATGGTAGCACACCAATCGAGTACGCGACAAGATATAAACGAACGCCAATGACAGGTTGGCTCGGAAAATTTAAACTATACGGCAACCCCAAAGCCTTGACCATGATCCTCAATGTCGGAATCGGATCAAAAAACGCCCAGGGATTTGGAATGATAAAAGAAGTGGAGGAATAGAGATGGAAAACGGAACATTGTTAACATTTATTAGCACATATCGACCTGGCATGGCTGCAAAAAGTTATACTGTGGAAAATACAAATACTGAATTTAAAGGTGCACAAACAAATGATGCACCGACTAAATACTTGGTTCATCAGGCTCAAGCGGACCAACATGATATTAATACTATTATATGTTTGGTTACTGAAGAATCTCGTAAACAAAAAGATGATGGAGAAAGCGCTTATTCGAATTTTGTTAATAATATTGCTAAATACTTGCGTGAAAAAAAATATGAAAATGTGCAACCAATAATCACCAATGATTTTGCGGATAATAGCATTATTGTAGACGGGGAAACAATAGTCATTAAAAAAATTGAGGTTGATGAAAAAATCGAAAATACGGAAGAAAAAATAGAGAAAATATATAGACGTATAGCGGAATTATCCGAAAAAAATGATTATTATTATATCGATTGTTCTGGCGGAATGAGAGATATAAATTTCTTGATGTTAGCAATTCTCAGATTTCTTGAATATAACAATAAGATTTGTGCTAAAAGTGTTTATTCAGAGTACAACCAGGATAAGGATGGTATATTGCATCCATTAGATCGTGTTTATTCAATGTTTTCCATAATAAATGCGGTGGATGAATTTGTAACAACTGGAAGTGCAGTAAAACTAATGGCACTAAAAGAAAAAGAAGACAATGTTAGTGATGATGTTAGTAGGCTTATATCAAGTCTGAACAAGTTTTCAGAGAATATGAATATTTCTTATGTGGAGGAATTCCAAAATAATATTGAAGAAATAAAAAAATGTATAGAAGAGTGCAAAAAAAATGAAATTGATAGCAATTTGTTTTCAAGTATGGTAAGGGGGCTGGTTAAAAATATAGAAAATAAAATGCCTCTTTCAGATGAAAATAGCATTTTAGATTGGGTGGATTGGTGTGTAAAAAATGGAATGATACAACAAGCCGCGACATTGTACACTGAAAAAATATTTGATGATTATTCACAAATGGATATAATGTTGGAGTTATTAAGAAATAAAGAAAAGGATTATAAGAATGTTAAGGAGGGTTATGAAGAAAAAGATATTGAAAAAATAAGTAAGGATTTTAAAAGTTATTATGATGCCATTTTACCTATAGGAATAAATCTGAGAAAAAAAACAGAAAAAGTAAAGTCTATTGATCTGAGCGGAAATAATACTAAAAAGACCATTAAAAGGGAGAGTATGATTGATGCAGTACTAATACTGAAAAGACGCCATCAACGTAAAAAAATAGTGATCGAAACTGCAGAAGAAAATAATACTAATGGTGGTAATAATATACCTCAAGAGTATAAATTGATATATTCTCAAAATAGTATTGATTATAAAGAAGAGATAGCTCGAATACTGGAATACTATACTTGTATAAAAGAATTGAGAAACTGTATGAATCATGCTTCGGATTTATTGGGAAAACTAGCGATTGTGAACGAAAAATTTAAGAGAAATCTTTCGAGAGAGTATCAGAGTATTAGAAATCTTTTGAAAGAAGCAATAAATGAAAATATAAAATTCTATTCTTTAAAGGATGTAAAAGTAGAATCTAATTATAAAAAATATGACACAGCCGGTGTTAATAAATATAGCGCTTTTGCTTTTGCATTGGATGCGAATAATATTCATTATGACAAGGAGAGAAAAAATGTCAAATAAAATACAAGGACCAGTTCTAGCACTATATGATTTTCGTGCTAAGCAGAAGTTCATATATAGAACTAATAGAATTAAAGAAATTATAGGAGCATCACAAATAATCAAAAACGGTTTTTTTGACCATCATGATGATCAGAAAGAAGGCCATCCTACTGGAAGACTTGTGGATGCAGCTAAGTCGGTTGGTGTTTCTATAGTCAAATCGTCAAACGAAGTTTATAGTGATGCTATGTTTAAGGAAGACGAACACAAGGGAATAGTAGTATATGAGGGAGGTGGAAACCTTAATATACTATTCGACTGCGCTGATACATGCGAAAGAATCAACAAGGTTTTCTCTAAAAAACTTCTAGAGGATTACTATGGGCTCAATATGATTTGTTCTTATGTACCGGCAGAACTTGATAAGCAAGATTTTTATGCTACAAGAAAGAAATTATATAAGAAACACAATATGGTAGAAAACATGGATATAGCAGTTGATAGATGCAATGTTCTACCTTTTGTTCAGGTTGACAGAAAAACAGCTTTTCCTCTGTGTGAAAGGGACAATAGTAATAAATCTGCTTCTAAAGATGACAAAGTTTCTAAAGAATCATCAGCTAAACTTAAAGAGTATAAAAAGTATACTGATTATGAGGAAAAAAAGAATAAAGTTAATGGTATGGATACATCGGGAGGAAAAGAATTAGATAATTATATTCATAAAAAAGGTGAAGAAAGTTTGCTTGCAGTTGCATTCATTGACGGAAACAATATGGGAGCAATTGTTGCTGATCGTGAAGCTAAAGATGCAGAAGGCAAGAGATGGGAGAATGCAGTTAAGAACTTCCAGAGTTTCTCTAAGACTATTAATGATGTAACCGTAGTAGCGGGATACGATAAATTAGATGAATATCTAACAAAGGTATCACCTGATGGAGTAGAGGTTAAAGGCGGAGTGCCTGTCGTAACAAACGAGTATAACGGCAATAAAAAAGATTTATGGAAGTATGGATATCGAAGAATAGTTGGTGCAGGAGATGAAGCAACATTCATATGTAATGCTAGATTGGCATATGATTTGTGCTTAGCTTATCTTAAAGCAGTTGCCAATAATACTAATGAGAATAAGTTCACTTCTTGTGCGGGAATAGCTATATTCCATAGCCATACACCTTTTTCCGATGCTTATAGAATTGCAGAGGAATGCTGTGACAATGCTAAGAAAAAAGCGCATGAGAAAGAAAATACAACATGGATTGATTATCAATACTGCCAAAGCGGTATTAACAGTTCATTAGATATGATAAGAGAAAAAGAACATTTTGAAGAAAACTCTTCAAGGCCTTGGAAGGTAATCACTGATCAAGATGAAGAGCCGGCAAGTATTACAGACGAAGTAGTTAAGAAGATGCAAAAAAAACTAAATCATAATGAAGTTGGACGTAACAATGTTAAAAACTTGTTGACGCATGCTTTTAATAGCAAGGCAAGTTTTGACAAGGAATTAGAAAGAATCAAAGCACATCACAAATTGCCAAAAGATTATTTCGACATAGAGAATTTGAGTTCTGATAAGATTCAAAAATTGATATATGATATGGTACTTGTTTATGATATTTGGTTCGACGATAAAAGGGAAATATAGGAGGTGAAAAGGATGGCTTTAATAAGAATAGAATTACAATCCAATCTATGTATTGGATCAGGTTATTCATATGCTGGAATAGTGGACAGTGATGTCTGCTACGACAAAGTAGGACTTCCTTATATTCCTGCGAGACGAATCAAAGGTGTTCTAAGAGATGCGGCTAGGATTGTTTACAACACTGCTGAAAAAGAAGAGGATGATGAATGTATCAAGTTGATGTTCGGAGAAAGTGGAGCTGATTCTACTAAGGGAATTAGATTTTCCGATGCATACATAGATAACTATAAGACTATATATCGTGAACTGCGCGATTTGCAGGATAGTAGTGATGAAAAATATACTGCACAGGATGTTTTGGAACAGTATACTACCATCGTTGCACAAACAAAGATTAACAAGGAAGGTGTAGCTGAGGATAATACTCTTAGATATATCAGAGTTGTTAATCAGTATAATCCTACATCTGCCGAAGGGGATAACTTAGTTTTCTTTGCAAAGGTGGATGGAATAGACGAAAACGAATCATATGAAGAAATATTGAGTAAAACATGTAAAGCTGTTAGACATATGGGACTTAACAGAAACCGTGGTCTAGGCAATGTCAAAGTATCATTAGAACAGGATAAGCAGTCGGCTTCTAATAATGATGAGATAGCTTTGAATGGGGCTGGTAAAGTTACAATTAGATACACATTGCGCAATGAACAGCCGCTTCTTCTTTCTTCTGAGAATGATAGTGCTACAATGCCTTATATTAAAGGTCAAATGATACAAGGTGCATTGGCTGGTAATTATTTAAGAAAAAATAAAGTTGATGATACTTTTGAAAAACTATTTGTAAGTGGAGATGTAGTTTTTTCTAATGCATATCCATCTAATAATAGTGCTAGTAAGATTTACAAACCAGCACCTTTATGTATGGGTCAGTATAAGGAAGCTGGCGAAGAAAATCCGGCTGATTATGCAACACGTATTAATGCAAAACCTAATAAAAAGAATCTATATCCTAAGCCACTGAGAGACAAGTTTATTAGTCTTGTTTATAATGATGAAGTGGCTAAACTTGAAGTTGAGAAATATGCACCAGTATATGAAGTTGTGTATCATAACCGCAGAAAGCAAATTGATATGGATCGACTTTTGTACATGTCAGAAGTGCTTAGCCCTGGACAGTATTTTACGGGAACTATAACAGGTGATGCTGATCTTATTCAAGAAATAATGAAGTTGATGTGTGAACAAGATATAAGATTAGGTAAGTCTAAGTCAGCTCAGTATGGCAAATGTACATTGGAAAATGATGGTTCTAATAAAGTATTTAAAGTCATAAAGACTGAGAATCAGGACATTACTACAGAGGACAAACTAGTTGTCGTTTTAGAGTCAGATTCAGTATTTGAAAATGAAACAGGATATGTTACTGATGTAGAAGAAGTGGCATTGATGATCAAAAACCAAATTGAACAGGTAGTTGGAAAAACATTTTTAGAAATTGCAAAAACTAAAGATGTTGTGGATGACGCTTCCGAGATAAGTGAAGATATGAATAGACCACTTATTCTAGCTACAGGTAAAAAACAGACAGGATACTATGGTGTTTGGAATATGCGTAAAGCTCCAAAACCTGCTATTACAGCGGGAAGTTCATTTGTATTTAATGTCCTGGAGAATGTGAGTGTTCCTACATCTATGTGGGTAGGTGTCGACAACAAAGAAGGCTACGGTCAACTTAAGATTGCAACTGAATCATATTATTCTAAGTATGTTCAAGACAGGGATAAGGTTGACACTGCTGTTGCATCTGACAATGTTGAGAATAAAGTGAATACAAATATCAACAGTTGTTCAGAAGATGTTAAAGCAATTATGGAAAAGATTAGGATTAAGTACTTGAGTGAAAAATTGCACGAGAAAGCAAGTAGAGATGCAAGTAAGATGTCAACTGTTGGAGATGCTACTAATTCATTTATTGGTAGAGTGAAGTTGATGCTGCTTGAATCTGAATATGATTCTAAGGAGTTAGTTGCTAATAAGGAAGAAAATTTCAAGAAACGTGTAAATAGCATAAGGGATAAGTCAAAGAGAAAAATTGCAAATGTGTGGATTGAAGATATAGACGTAGAGTTGAAGAAAGAAGAATACGCTAGTCTAAAAGATGAGACAAAGCATAAACTTAAATATGATTATTTAATGCATATATTTGAAACACTTAAGTACAGAGCCGCTATTAAGAAGGAGGAGAATAAGTAATGAAAAAAGTATATTACAAAATCGAGTTTGAACTAGCATCTCCTCTTATAGTGGGATGTGGAACAGATTATGTAACAGATAATGATGTTAATCTTAACTCAAATGAGAGACCGTACATTCCGGGTTCTGCGATAGCAGGTGTGCTTAGACATTCAATTGAAGAAAAAGTAGCCAATGAAATCTTTGGTGAAACAAACGGAGAAGCATATACAGAAAGTAGCATCATTACATATGATGCTAACGTAAATGGCTGGTATAGAATATCAATCAGAGATGGAGTTGCTCTTGATGAACACAAAGTTGCTAAGGCTGGCGCTAAGATGGACTTTCAGGTCGTAGAGACAGGTGCTAAGTTTACAACTTTCCTCGAAGTGAGCGATGAAAGCGATATTGTTGATAAGTGCATACCACAGCTTTTTTCCTTTATGCAAAGTAGTGCGTGTCATTTTGGTGCTAAGACTACTAGAGGTTATGGACAAATTAAAGTAATCAATATAGGGCACGTTAAGTTTGATATGAGTTCTTCAGCTGATATTGAGAAGTGGTTGGACTTTGATATGTATACGAGCGAAGATTGGCAAGAATATAGTGAAGCGCTTACTAATGAAAATGATTCTTACGATGTTATTAGAATAGCTCTTGAGCAAGAAGGAGGAATATCTATTCGTAAGTATTCGACTGATGTGGGAAAAGACGAGGAAGATGCGAACGGCCCAGATTTCGTTCAGCTTACAGTAAAGGATCAGAATGGCAAAGAAACTCCTGTTGTTCCTGGAACAAGTTGGGCGGGAGCATTTAGATCTCGCATGAAAGAATACTGGGATAGCAAGAATGACGAGGCTTGGTTTGGTTCTAGTGGACAGGGCGAGGACGGCAAAAAGACTAAGTCCAACATATTTTTCTCAGAGACAATGCTAAAAGATGCTAAAGAAAAAATTAACACAAGAAATGCGATAGACAGATTTTCGGGCGGTAGTTTGGATTCGGCACTGTTCAAGGAAAAGACATATTACTACGGCAACGGAGAGTTAGTAATCACAATCAAAAAAGATGAGGACTTGAGCGATCAGGTGGAAGCACTAAATCATGCATTGGCGGCAACGCTGACGGATTTGAACTATGGTTTTCTAGCAGTGGGTGGACTCACTTCCATAGGGCGTGGATTGTTCAAGATACAGAAGGTTACTAAAAACGCAAACGAGCCATTAGATTTGACTGATGCTCAAAACAACGTATATAAGAGTATTAAGCAATACTTAGACAAGTAGGGAGGTGTGAATGATGACAATTGAAAAATACAAAAAAGACCAATTGGTTGAAGCGATTCGCGATACAAACGCGTCATATATTATGCCTTTCTACACTGATAAGAAATTGGGCATATGGCCATTAGATAAGTTCGATGTGGATGCAATCGACATCAACCATTTGCTTGAGGTAAGAGTTTTCAATAAAGAGTCCGAGACTAGAATTTGGAGAAACTCTATCTCTGAAGATTTTAAGGTAAGAACACTAGATGAATCTGACCCTAGAGATACAATCGAAGAAACACAATTCTTAGATATTGATACTACAAAAACACGACAAGACGCTGATCAATATGGAACGATAGAAGTGGTTAGCACTGGCGGTGGAAAATACAGGCTCCCAGCGGAATTGTATGATGACGATGCTAAGTTAAAGATTAAGAACTACATTCAATACACCGACGAAGGCATTGCAAAGATTGTAGACTACAGAGTTGTTGAGATAGTGAAGGGAGGTAAGTAATATGGCTGAGAAAAATGATAATTATGGTAGCAAGAATGGTTCTCGACCTGGTTATTACGGAAGCAAAAATAATAATTATAATCGTAACAACAATCGCAAGGGAAATGGTAATAAAGGAAGTAGGGGAACTAAAAATAAGACAGAAAAGGTAAATCCTTATACATTCATTCCTTTTTCTAAAAGATTAGTCAGACGTAATATAGAAGAATATTTGAATGATAATAAAGAAAAACTGATTTCAGGTAGAATAGATTGTGTTTTAAAAACGAAGTCACCTTTGGCTATTCCAGATAAAATAAAGAATAAAAATGATGAACACAAAAGTTATTATTTTTATGAAGTTGGAGGTATTCCTATAATACCAGGTAGTAGTATTCGTGGTTGCATGCGAAATATTTTTGAAACAGTAACTGAATCATGTGTGAGCAAAATTGACGAAGGCAAGCTAACTGATGGAAAAAATACGAGTGCGACGCGTAATAAAAAAATGAAATCTATAATGGGTAAGCATTCTGTATGTGTTCGAAAAGAAAACGTATGTAGTACATGCGCACTGTTTGGTTTGACTGGTGAAAGAGCAATGGGAAGTAGAGTGAGGTTTACAGATGCTGTGATGGAATTAGGGAAACCGTTGGAAGAAATGACACATAAAAACATAACGCTTAAAGAACTTGCATCTCCTCAGGTTTCAGCAGTGAAGTTGTACACTAAGAAGCCTGATGACAGTGCCAAATCGTGGTCTTATGGCTATTATACTGACGCAGAAAAGAATAAACACTTTTTTGAAGTAAATGCAGAGTTTTTGAATGGAAGAAAATACTATTGGCATCATAAGTTTGATATTAATGGCTCTAAAAGGGTAAAAAGAAACAAACGAAATGCTACTATGGATTTGATAAAAGAAAATGCAGAGTTTCGTTATAGTGTTTTCTTCGACGGCATCACAGAGGAAGAGTTAAACAAATTACTATGGGCAATATCACTAGGAGATAACGATAATGAAATATATTGTCAAAAAATTGGACATGGAAAACCGTTGGGACTAGGAAGTGTAAACAATCGCGTAGAGAAAGTTATTGTTAAGAAGAAATCGTATGATTTGAATAGTGATTATGTCGAATGGAACGTGAGCGAGATAAAGGATAGAATAAGTTCTATTGAAGAAAAACTGGATAGTAAATCAGTGTTAGAGTTGAAAAAAATAACAAATTTAAATGCTAAGAAGGGAGAGTTAGTGTCTTATTAATAGGGAAATATAAAATACTTTATGATCTATAATTAAAAGCAATTAAATAGATTGTGGAGTTATAGAAGTCACTAATTATATTGCAATTTTTCGTCGAGGATATGCTAATACAAAAAATGCTGTAAAATGGCGGTTTTTGTGAATTCCTCGACGAAAAAAGATGCCGGTAATTACTATGAAAAGTTGAATAATACACATATTGTGATAAAATGGTTATGACGGAGCCAGAAAAACCGTCTGTTGTTGAACTACTATAAGGAATTGAAACCAACGAAAGGTATTGCTTCATCAAGGGCTTCAGGTTGTTGAACTACTATAAGGAATTGAAACCCTGCTTATCTTTGATGCAAGACTCAACGATGCCGAGTTGTTGAACTACTATAAGGAATTGAAACACTTGTAATGTGGGTGTTGGAACATCTTCGGCGTTGTTGAACTACTATAAGGAATTGAAACATCAAGATATGTTGAGCACTCATCTGTTATATGAAGCAGTTATTGAACTACTATAAGGAATTGAAGCTTGATAAGTTCTTCTATTTGCCTATCTGTATAGGTGTTGTTGAACTACTATAAGGAATTGAAACTAGGTGTTTATGCAATTAGCTATGTTTCTTAGTCGTTGTTGAACTACTATAAGGAATTGAAGCATAGCATAGAAGTCAGACCCATGGATCATCAAGTTGTTGAACTACTATAAGGAATTGAAACAGTCTGTTATATAAGGCACAAATGAAACCTAGTGGTTGTTGAACTACTATAAGGAATTGAAAACCACACCATGAATATGTAAGTAAAGGAGTGATCACCATTAAACTATTAGAATATGACGAGAAACTAATAAATGCAGATAAGTGCATAACACCTGAAAAGGATAGAATCTACTGTGAAGATGCATTAGATTATTTTTTTGATATGATTAGGAGCGATAAGATTGAGTCTTCAATAATTATCAATCTTGATGAAAAAGGTAATATAATAAACTATTGCAAGCATACTTCTAATGACGCTAATAGAGTGGATGTTCCTTTCTCGGAATTATTTGCGCCAACCTTAATAAGTAAAGCTAAGTCGGTTGTATATATGCATAATCACACTTTACAAAAATATGAATATTTTTCGGAAGGAGATATTCTTTTTACTAGATCAATGGCCAAAAACTTAGCAGAATATGAAATAATATTTGCAGCAAATTTTGTGGTAATGCCTGATGGGAAAGTTCTTGAATATGACGAAGAGTTGTTGGCGGCATATCGATATAGAGAGGTTTTTAGAAAAAGTAAAGAAAAATATGAACTGTTAGATAGGGCAGGTATTACTATTGAAAGCAAATACTTAGATGATTGTAATATGGTTGAAGTTGCAACTAAGAATTTGAATAGTAGAGAAGAGGAAATCAGAAAAATGGAAGAAGAGTTATTCAGAAAAGCATATCAAAAAAAAGCAGATTGAAAAAAATCTGCTTTTTTTATGCAAAAATGTTAATTTTCATTTCTGATGACAGTATATATAAGTGTAACCGAGCAATTGTTTTAGAAATGAGGTGTATTATGACAGATATCAGAAAAGAAATTAACGAAGTAACTACTAACGAAGCAACAACAGGCAAGACTAGTTTATGTGACAAATTAAGCGGAGATAATATTACTAGAATAGTTGAATGCGGGGCTGGAATAATTATTGCTGGAATTTTTGCTGCTTGTTGTAAGAGTGCGTATATTGAGAAAGGAGACTTTAAATTGAATCTGACTAGTAAGACTTGATAAGGATTGGTTTAGTAACTCGAGGTTTGGTTTGTGAAGGGAGGTTATTATGCCGTATTATAGGGATTTTTGAACAATCCCCGACGAATAATTGAGGTCAAAAAAGGCCTAAAATATTGAAAAAACAACATATTATGATAAAATGGTTATGACGGAGCTAGGAAAACCGTCTGTTGCAGGAGTACTATGAGGAATTGAAACTGGTAAAATGAGTAAATCATCACCAATTTCGTTGTTGCAGGAGTACTATGAGGAATTGAAACCATAACGTCCTCCTTCGTAGTGCTATATAAATAAAAAAGTTGCAGGAGTACTATGAGGAATTGAAACTCTTCTAATTTTCGTATCGCTTCCTTGGTCTTTGTGCAGGAGTACTATGAGGAATTGAAACGGACCGCCAAAAAGATTAACAATCAACACTTTTTTGTTGCAGGAGTACTATGAGGAATTGAAAATCAGCATCGTGGAATGCAAAAGATAGGAGTGATGACTATTAAAATATTGCAATTTGACGAGAGTTTAATTAATATTGATAAATGTAGAACCCCTGAAGAAGATAGAGTCCATTACACAGAGGCGATGGATTATTTTAAAGAACTAATACGAAAAGAACCTGTAGAGTGCACAATAATGCTCAATCTTGATAGAAATGATATCTCTTGAAGGCATAGAAAGAGGTGAGCGATTAGGTGAGAAGAAATTGATAGAGATTAATGAAGAATCGCTTAAAACCACCGAAAAGATAATTAGCACCAGGGAAGCTGTAATAAAAGAAAGAGTAATTAAATAACTAAAATAATGAGAACAAGGTGTAATGCCTTGTTCTTTTTTTGTGAAAAATGTTAATTCTCGTTTTTAATGACAGTATATATAAGTGTAAGAAGAAATAATTAATTGCTTTTTGAAAGGAGAATTATCATGACAACATTAATAACAGTAGTAATTATTGCAGCTTTAGTAGGATTAGGATTTATTGGATTAGGAAAACTTGTTTTTGAGGATGGTGATGTGTATTGGCTTGAAAACTTTATTGCAGGATTCGGTTTAGTGGCGATACCATGTTGGATCACTAACTGTTTCTCTCACGGAATAGACTGGGATAATAAGATAGACATGTGTCTTATAGGTATATTTTTAGTGTCACTAGTAGTTTGTATAATTTATTATTTGGTAAGAGAAGGAAAATTTGGGTTAGATTTTGTTTTGGTTATGACTTGGATTTTTAGAGCTTTTGTTAGAGCATTGGCCATAACAACAGTTGCACTTTTAGTGGTAATTATGTTTATTCTTTATGTTGTAAGTTGTGGTAGTTCTAGTGAAGATAATAGTAGTAGTAGCGATGATGACTATTATGACTATGATGATGACGATAGTAGAAACTATAATGGACAAACTAATTATTAAAGAGGCATGTAAAAAACAAGGCACTAGCTCGACTCCTCCTAGAGCGATGTGCTGATTTAGATGACACATGGTGGAGCGCTTTATCCTCCTCGCGCTCCGCCAAGTGTTTTTTTGTGTTAAAAACAGAAAGGAGATTTAATTATGTTTGAAAGAGTTATTGGAATGGAAAGAGAAAAGAGAGAACTAGAAAAGGTGATTAACCAGATTAAGAATCCTGAGTTGTACGATAAGCAGGGGGTTAAGCTAGTTAAGGGGATTATGTTCTATGGTGAACCAGGTGTAGGAAAGACTTTGTTGTCTGAGGAATTTATGAAGGAGAGTGGTGTTAAGTATTATATTTGCAGACGTAGCGAGAGTAGTGGAAGATTTGCCCAGAAGATTATGTCAATTTTTGAGGAGGCTAAGGCTAGTGCTAAGGAAGATGGGGCATCAATTGTTTTGCTAGACGATATGGATAAGTACGCTAATGCCAGATATGAGTATCGAGATGCCGAAGAGTATATTGCGGTTCAGTCTTGCATCGACGGTTGTAAGAATGAGAATGTCATTGTTTTGGCGACGGTTAATGATAAGATGAAACTTCCTGAGTCACTTCTTAGATCCGGAAGATTCGACATCAAGTTTAATATCAGACCACCGTTCGGTGAGGATGCGAAGAAGTTGGCTGAGTACTTCCTTCGAGGCAAAAAGATAGACGATACAGTTTCTCTGGACGTGCTATGCGACATGGCCAACGACGAGAATGCTGCATCGCTAGAGAATTTGATTAACGACACTGCGGGAAAGAATATTTACAAGAACAAAGAGTTTATTTCTATGGATGACTTGGTGGTTAACTACATTAATAGATACTCGGATATTGAAGTGAACTATGCGCCTATCAAGTATGACCAAAACTACACAGAAGATATGAGAATGAGAGTTGCTTACCACGAGGCCGGACACGCGGTGGTTAACGAATTGATTAATCCTGGAAGCGTTGTGCTTGTGGCTATTCATGATAGTTTTATGAAGGGAGTGACTAAGATTAAGTCTGAGGTGTATGGTTCTAAGCGTGACTACGACAGATGCCTATACACATATGTTGCTGGCAAGGTGGCTACCGAGTTGAAGTTCCCGGGTTACGATTGTGGAGCTCAGGAGGATATGCAGAACTTAGGCGATTTGGTTTCTCATATTTCATCAGGTCTGGGTGCTAGCGATGTGATGGATGTGATTGGACTTACTATTCCTCATAGTTCGGAGAACAAGCAGTTTTTGACAGATATGAATAAAATCAAGATTGCAAGAGACGCTTACAAGAACACCATGATAATTCTGGCTAACAATATGGCGTTCTTCGAGACTGTTGCGCAGGCGTTGATGGAGCACAAGTATATTACAAGGAAGGAGATTGCAGAGATTAAGGCTAAGTGTAATATCAATGAGGTGTGTTTGAGGAATGTTGGGTTGTAGCGATTGGTAAAAATAAAAAGGAGGAAGATGAAGCGTTTATGGGACCTTAGGTAAAACGAGGGAGGTGGTTTTATGTTGGAAAGTTGTAAAATGGATGATTTGGTGAAGAAGTACAGAACGGTCATATGTTGGTCGGATGAATACGGTCACTTTGTCGCTGAAGTGACGGAGCTGCCTGGGTGCATGGCGGATGGTAAAACTTATCTAGAGGCGGCAGCCAATATTCACGAAAACATGAAGTTGTGGATTGAGACAGCGCTTGAGGAAGGAAGGAAACTACCTGATCCTTGCAAAATGAAGAAGGATTTAATGTTTTATCTGGCGTTGCCTTATGAAATCAAAATCGAAAAGTGCGAGGAAAGTTATGCGGGGTATTATCCGGAGTTGCCTGGATGTATCACGCAGGCTGATAGCAAGGAACAGCTTATAGAGTATCTGGCCGAAGTGAAAAGACTTTGGATTGAGGCGGCGCTTGAGGATGGAGTTAGTATATCGCTTCCTAAAATGCTGGATGATTTAGATTAATTCGCGGGGGGCGGTCTATATAATAGTATATTTTGTTTTTAGAGCCAACAGGTGATGTGGGAGTCATCTGTTGGCTTTTTTTGTATCTTTTGGCCGATAAATAAAAAACAAAATCCCTTCTCAATAAAAACTCTCGAGAATTTTCCATTTACAAACGTTTGTTCGGTTGTTACAATCGTGATAGATAATAAAATTATTTAGTTGGAGGCACTAGTTATGAAAACAGGTAGAGAAGGATTTGGCATTTGGCTTAAAAAAGAACTAAAGGAACACGGATATCGTCAAAATAGCTTTGCTGAAATGGTAGGAGTTAATTTTCGAACAGTTAATCATTGGTGTAAAGGTCAGAATTATCCTGAAAATGAGATACATTCTAACATTGATAAAGCCTTAGGAAAAGAAATAGGTTATGTGAATACTGTTATCAATAAATATCGAAATGAAGAAAAAGGCATTAGTGAAAACGATTTTGATGTTGTTTTGAATATGGTGAGGGAACTTAAGAAAAAAGTAATTGAAGAGGCGACTGGAAACAGTGATGCCAGTGATGCGATTGACTTTGAGGGTACTATTGATTTGTATAGAACGAGGTTGGTGAAATCTTATAAGAGAGATAGTGAAATGCCATCTGAATTTTTGGAAAGGCTAGATAAAATATCTAATTTAGATATATATGTTTATCTTTTTTTAAGTTCGGCGAATAAAGATTTTAAGTTTGAAGAATATGTCAATAGATTTATTTTTGCACCGAATTCTGTGAGATTGTCTACATACTATGGGAGAGTTAAGAAAATGATTGAGAGGGATGATAAATAATGAATGAGACAATACTAGTAATATATTCAGTTTTTATAGCTTTAGGTGCATTTGCTGTGATTAAAGAAGATATCTTGTTTACAGAAGCTATTTGGGGACATGTTGCATTGCTTTGGGTTTTCCATAAGTTTACACATATACACACAGCGATTTGTATAGTGTTAAGTGTTGTAATTCCTATTGCAATAATAACTATACTGAACTTTTTTATAATACTTAAAGCAATAGTATCTCTAGTTTTTACAGTTGGATGGACTTGGCTAATAGTTTGGATCATGTATGATTGTGGTGCGGACTTGACGTGGAGAATAGTTGTGGGTTGCATAGTTGCTTTGATTATAGGAGGACTTCATTTACATTCTGTTTTGGAATTTTGGGATGTTGATGTTCCTATTAAAGCTAAAACCAATTCGTATGTTGTTATGAATGAAGATGACTTTAAAACAATGCATAATAAAGCCACCGCTAATACAGCTAATAATTACGTTTATGGTAATGCATATTATAATGGACAGAAAATGGCACATCAAGTAGGAGGTACGCCTAACAGTAATTTTTATGGCAGCAATTATCAAGCTTTCGAAGAGTTAAAGAAGGCTAAGGAAAAAGAAGAACAGTATAAAGAATTGTTGAGACAACAAAAAGAAACTTACACGAAGATTATTAGAGAACAGCAAAGTAAGAATAATGGTTCGGATTATGAGGAACTTTTTGCAAATTGTACAGATAAGGCGTCTTTGAACAAGCGTTATAGGGAATTGATTAAGATTTTCCATCCTGATAATGCTAACGGTTCCAATGAACAGACTATAAGAATTAAGGAGACATATCAAAATTTATTGCACAATATGACTTGAGATGGAGGTGGCTAGTATGTTGAAGAAAATGGCAATTTTTGAATACATGAGAAATATGAACATTGGTACATTTGATTTTGAACTACATGCAGGGTCAGAAAAACTTAAAGAGATAAAGTATGAGATTGATCGTTATGGAGTATTATTGAAGTTTGACTTGTTAGAAGATATTGTAGTAGTAAACATATATGTGCAAAATGATAAAGAACCTCTTTTTAGATGTTTTGTTGACATGTGTAGTGATGAGAAAAAATGTGAACCTTATTATCTATATAGGGACGAATCGCCTTTTCCTAACACATCTGTGTTTTTGAGATTTAAGGGTGAACTGTCTGAAGATGTTTCACCACGAGAAGTTGATTTGTTTTTTCAAAAAATTGAAAAACATATTATTCAGGCAGGGGAAATACATGATACATATGTAAAAGACTACGAGAAAAAACAGGCAGGGAGACAAAGAAGGTTGAATAGAACTCAAATGAGCAAAATCGACCATGCTAGAACAATGGTTCGTAAGGCTAGAGCGTTTTTGGAATCAAAGATGGTAGGACAGGACGAATATATCAAGCGAGTTTGTTATATCCTCATGCAGATATTTACAGGGGAAAAGGTTGACACCTCATTTTTTATAGGGAAGTCTGGAAGTGGAAAGACATATGCGTGGGAATTATTATGCATGGATGAAAAAAGTCCTCTAAAAGATGTATTAGGATACAAGATTATCGACGCAACAACTATAACTGCAGAAGCATATAAGGGATGCAATATAACTCAAGCTATATCTGATATCGAAACAGCTAGGAAGAAATATGAATTCTTTATTTTGATTATAGACGAGTTTGATAAAGTTGTTCTTGAAAAGAGTACCTCGGACTATGAGAGACAACTTCAACAGAGTTACTTACAGATTCTATCTCATAATAAAGTGACTATAGAAAAAAATAAGAATAATGAGATTGAGGTGGTGGATTTTAGCAATATGCCAGTGATATTACTAGGTGCTTTTCAAAATCATGAGTTTGGCGTTAAGAAATCAAGCAAGAAAACTATCGGATTTGCTATCCAGGAAGATATTACTTGTTCTGAGGATAATCTTCAAATAGATATAGGAGAAGAGTTACTGGGAATGGGTGCGATGCCTGAACTAGTTGGGCGAGTATCTTGTTTCTTTATCTTGAATGAATTGGGCGATGATATATTAAAGGATAAGCTTAAGAAGGATATTATCGAAAAGGCTAAATCGCTAGAGAAAAAGCATGGCGTGAGACTCGATATAGACGACAATGTATTTGATGATATAACAATTTCTAGTGAGTTTGGGGCAAGATCCTTGCAGTCGGCGATTAATAAGATTTTTGATGCATCGCTGATGTATGACATAGCAGTTAATAGAGATAGTTTTAGAATTTTTTGCGATGAGAATAATAACATTGCGTATGAGAGATTGGGAATACATAGACCGGCGAGTAGTGCGTAGGTTGATTGCAGAATATAGATTTTAGGAAGTTATAATATGATTAATTTTACAAGTGATTTACATTTAGGGCATGCTAATGCTATCAAAAGAAGGCCGTTTGAGTCCGTTGAAGAAATGAACGAAACACTGATAAACAATATTAACAGTGTTGTAGGTGAAGATGATGAACTCTGGGTGTTGGGGGACTTCGCATTTAGGATAAATACAGACGAAGTGCGTGAATTAAGGAGAAAGATTAAATGTAAGCATATTCATTTGGTGAAAGGTAATCATGATAAGGACTATACGGGAGATAAGATTTTTGAGTCAGTATATACTTACAAAGAATTAAAGACAGAGTATGGTAGGTTCGTGCTATTTCATTTTCCAATACTCGAATGGAACACAGGCCATTATGGTTCGGTTCATCTCCATGGGCATATCCATTCGGACGGTTTATATAATAAGGAAAATCTTGGGAAGAAATATTGTGATCGTTTTGCTTGGGGGCATGATGTTAAGAATAGTGAATTAGGACTTAGAATCTATGATGTGGGCGTGGATGCCAATGATTATAAGCCTGTCAGTATTGAGCAGATAGCTGAAATGATGAAGTTGGAAAAGGTTTAGAATAAATTGTTTTAGATGCTGATTCGTAATGTTGATATTAAATAATTCTAGTTGTTTTAATGGTAACTGTAAAAGTTCATATGTATATTTAAATGGGGAGTGAATTATTATGATATGGATAACAGGAGATACACACGGAACGATAGACCTTAGAAGATTAGAAATGTTTTTTGTAGAAGAACGAAAAACTAAGGAAATAACTAAGGATGATTATGTCATAATTCTAGGTGATGTTGGAGTTTGCTGGGATGGCAAATGGGGAGATTACAATCTCAGGAAAAGGCTTCAAAAACTTCCCTGCACTGTTTTGTGGCTTGATGGCAACCACGAGAATTTTGATGAGATTGCTAAGTTTCCAGTAAAGGAGTGGAATGGCGGCAAGGTTCATTTTATAACAGATGATATTATTCACTTGATGCGCGGGCAGGTCTTTGAAATTGAGGGCAAGAAGTTTTTTGTCATGGGCGGAGGCTTGTCGATTGATAGATGGATGCGTCACGAAGGAAAGTCCTGGTGGCCACAAGAGATGCCGTCTAAGGAAGAATATGACGAGGGAATTAAGAACCTTGAGCAGCATGATTATAAGGTTGACTACATCCTAACTCATACTTGTCCTAGCGAGATAGCTCGTATACTTGCATATGGCGACACGGAAAAAGGTGAGAAGGAGATTAACCGATACTTCGACCATATATCTGAGGTGACAGAATTTGAGAAGTGGTACTTTGGACACTGGCATATGAATCGAGATATGGGAAAGTACCAGTGCTTGTATTATAAAGTTGTGGAGTTGGATTAAAAACGCAACAAACTGCATATTAAGCACGCAAACAACACTTAAAACGCAGAATATTGCATTTTTTAGGGGAGATGATAAATAATGATTAACACAGCAGAAGTTTTTTATTATAGGCATTTCTAGCGTAATCCAAAACAGTGGATTGAAATAAATAATCAAGATTTTATTCTTTTAGACCTATCGATATAAAGCAACAGTGTTGCCATATAAAGAACAATAGATTATAATTTAACTAAACATACGCAAAAAAAGAAAAAAAGCGGAGGTTTAGAAAAATGATCTATTCATATGAGGAATGTATAAAACGTTTTGGAAGTAAATATTTAGTAAAAAAAGCTGTAGAGTCAGAGATAATATATCAATTAGAAAAAGGAATATATTCTGATGAAAAATATGTTCCAGAAAAAAATATCATTGCTAAAAAATATCCTAAGGCTGTTTTTACTTTAAATACAGCATTTTATCATTATAATCTTACTGATGTTATTCCAGATAAATATTATCTGGCTACAGATAGAAATGCTGCAAAAATATCTGATAAGCGAGTTATCCAGATATTTGAGAAGAGTGAAATATTGTCTCTTGGAGTAACTAAGGAAGAGGTTAATGATTATGTTATAAATATCTATTCCAAGGAAAGATTATTAGTTGAATTATTGAGGCATAAGAATACTTTGCCATTTGATTATTATAAGGAAATTTTATTAAACTATAGGGAAATAGTTAATGATTTGGATATTAGAGCAATTCAAGATTACGCAGAAGCTGTCCCTAAATCTTCAATGATAATGGAGACACTTAGATTGGAGGTATTGTGATAGATGTAGATGCTATGATACGCAAAGAAATAGAAAATGGTTATGGAGATGCGAATGCTCAGTCAAAAGAAGGCCAGGATAACAAGAATGAAAATAAAAAAATTAATTAGCAAGAGAAAAATAAATAAGAGAATACGCACGATAGCTAGGCAAATCAACAGAGACTATGCGGGCCAAGAATTGCTTCTAGTCTGCATATTGAAGGGAGGCGTTTTCTATGCATGCGAGCTTGCCAAGCATATTAACGTTCCAGTTGAAATCGATTTTATGAAAGTTTCGAGCTACGGAAGAGGAACTACAAGCAAGGGCTCCATCGATATAGAGCAAGACCTAAGCACTTCTATCGAGAATAAAAATGTCCTGATAGTAGAGGACATTATCGACACTGGAATTACCCTTTCATCACTTGTTCCAATACTCAAGGAACATGGCCCTGCTAGCGTGAGTATCACAACTCTACTAGACAAGCCATCCAGACGAAAGGAAAACGTGGATGTTGACTATGTGGGATTTACAATTGATGACTACTTCGTCGTTGGTTTTGGCTTAGACTATGATCAAAAATACAGAGAACTGGACTATGTAGGTGTAGTGGAAAAGTAATATTATCTTTTAATAAACGACCTTTTTGTGTTAAAATGGAATTACCAAGATTTCGGAAAGGAAGTGAATATTTATGAAACGTTTAGCATCTTTTGTAATGGTAATGATGCTGGCTTTTGTTACTGTTTTTGGAGCAAGTGCCCAGCCTGCTTTTGCTAAGAGTAAGGGCAAGGTAAAAAGTCTCAAAGTACAAAAAGCCAAAAAGAAGATGACATTGACAGTAGGTCAGAAGAAAACTTTCAAGGTAAAGATTAAGGCGTCAAAGAAGAAGTACGCCAAGTTTACAGTTAAGTCATCTAAGAAAAAAGTTTTAAAGGTAACTAAGAAGGGCAAAAAAATAACATTAAAGGCTTTGAAGGCCGGCAAGGCTAAGGTTACAGTTAGATCTAAGACTAACAAGAAGAAAAAATATGTAATGACTATTAAAGTCAAAGCTAAGAGTTCTCCTGAGATTATTCCAGATGTACCTAAAGTACTTACTATGGAAGCAACAAACATTGATTTTAGCGTTTTCTTGTTAAACTTCAATATGGAGAAGGATCTTAAAGCTGAAGATTTGACTATTGAAGCCAAAATAGGAAAAAATGGCGAGTATAAGAAAATCGATACTCCATTCTATGTAACAACTAGTGACAAGAAGGAATATTCAGTTGTTCTTGAGGGCGAGCTTGATCTAGATTATGAATATTTTAGATTCTCCATTAAAAATAGCACAGTTGTTGCTGAGTGCAGAATTTATATGTCTGAAGATTTCACATACCGCGGCTATACTTATGGCACGGTTGGCCAGCTAATTGACGATGAAGATACTTGTATGGTTGGAGTAGGCGACTGCTCACTTGTTAGCGTTGGAAAAATGCCTGGCGATCTTCAATGCACAGTTGATCCAAAAGGTTTTATAAATTTCAAGGGTACAGTTAACGAAGCCGGAGTATATATTGTTCCTATTAAAATCAAGGATGGCGATGGAGTCGTTTATAACTATGAACAGATATTCGCTATAGGCGATGCCCAAACTATATCTGCTTACTGTAGAGATATAACAGTATATGGACATATGGAAGATGGCAAATTTACAGCTAACGGAACTGTTTTCATTTTTGCAGATGGTGGACCAACTAACAAGCAAACTTATAGTCTACTAGATGGATCAGATGAAGGTTTCTTTATTCAAGACAATGGTGAAGTGGGATTCGACTTTGATAAAGTTGGCGAACACACAGCCCAAGTAAGAATAACTGATGGAGAGGTTCACAAGGACATCACTGTTAAGGTAATAGTTGAGGCGATGGCCAAGATAAGTGGTTATGTCAAAACAAAAAGTGGAGCCCCAATTACTGGTGCAAGTATATCAGCTTACCCATTCACATTTGATAGTACAACAGAGTTTGTCACAGGCGAAACTGACCAAAACGGTTATTATGAAGCTTATGTTAAAAAAGGTAAGTGTAACATTTACTGCTCCTATAAAGATGTCGAAAAAATAGAGCCTAACAAGAATGTAACAGAGGACACAACAGTTAACTTTGTTATGAATAATGTATATGCCATCAATATGATAAGTCCTAATGCTAATATTAAGTATGGTGATTGGAGAATAGCTGAGGACGAAAAATATGAAGATGGTGATTTTGTTGGATATGGTAATCTTTTGACACTCCCTGCAGGAACATACAACTTATTCAATAAAGGTTTCTTTATGGAAAATAACAAGTTGTTCAAGTTCTTGGCAAAGATTCTTCTAACTGTTACTGGCGACATGGAAGTATCACCAGAAATCACTTATAGTGAAGTACCATACGAAGAAGCTGCCATTGGCGTCAACCAGGCAATAATACCTAATAATGATTATTTATTCTTTAAGTTTGTGCCAGAAGTTTCTGGAAGTTATCGAATCGCAAGTAACTTCGCTACCGGAGACGGAGATCCGGCTTGTGCAGTTATAGGTCCTGATATGAGTTTTATAGGATCAGATGATGATATAACAATTACTAATCTCAATTTTGATTTTAATGTAGATCTCGAAGCTGGAGCAACATATTACATTATACTTAACGAATATGATGAACAAGGCTTAACTGGTGAAGTATCAATTGAACTCGATGAATAATAATTATTATTAAGCACAAAAAATCCAAGTTTTTAGTTAAGAGGTTAAAACAACCAATTAATCTAACAAACTTGGATTTTTTATTTGTTACTCAATATTTAATTCGAATGTATTGCTTGGGCCTGTCACCTTAGTTCCATCTTTTGTTATGTAGAATGGTGTGACATTCCAGGTTGATGGAGTAGTTCCGTCCATTGCCCTAATAGTATAGGTGAAGAAGTATGTTGAGTCATCGTTGTCGAATGCTGCGTTAGGAGTAAGCCTCTCATGGTTAGCAATTATAGTATTATAAACTGTTTGACATTCTTTAGATTTTGAAGAAATAGTAGCGTCGCCATAAGTTCCCGAAAAGTCGAATCCGATTGAATCATAATCATCCAACCTCTTGTCGATTGTACTAACGAAGCGAACTGCAGTATTGTCATTCTTTTTTTGGAACTGAACTGTTAACGCCTTCGCATCAATGAACTTAGAAAAAGCATATCCATCTTCATCACAATAAGATTCAGTCAATGTATCATCAGTGAACCATCCTGAGAAAATCTTGCCTTCCTCTTCTGGGTATATCCAAGGCCGAACCCACTTATAATCCCTTATGGAGTAGTAACCTTCTGCTTTGTCGCCAAAAACAGCAATCTCGAGCGGTTGTATTCCGTCGCGTTCTGAATTTTCGCTCCATTCCTCAACATTGATTTTAATATATCTAGCCTTGACATTAATGTCCTTTGTAACGACTGATACAGCTTTGTTTTCCCAAAGACCTCTCACTGAAGCAACTGGTTCTTCACCGTACCAATCTGGTATAGAACCGGCATAAATATCATAAGCAATAGCGTTACAATCGGACCAACATACCATTACATCCTTAATGTTGTAATAGTCCTTGAGGTCGATTGCAAACCAAGAGTTGTCAGTTGGTTTGTTGGCGCGCCACCCTGTATTAAGTTTGCCGTCACAGTATCTTCTCGCTTGGCCTTCGTTGTTGTAACGAGCCACTATAGGAGTTTTCTTGTAAGCTAAGTTATCGGTTGTATTTATTTTTGCCAGGTAATCCGTTATTGTGTTGTAATTAGAATCATCATAGACTGCAACATCAAATAGAGAATACACATCTCCGGCGTTACTTTCTGTCATATTAATTTTGATATATCTAGCGCTAATGGAGTTAGATAGAACTATCATGTCCAAGCGGTTATCATAGAAAGAATTATTGTTCACTGTGGCGATAGTAGTGTAATCATTGCCGTATGTTGAAACCATAACTTCATAACTTAGGGCAGTGTTGTCGTATGCCCACCAGTAGTCGATTTCCTTTATTGTTTGGACCTTGCCCAAATCCAAAGTCAACCATTGTTCGCCACCTTCAGCGTTCCAAAAAGTAGAGTCGTCATTATCTATAACAGCCTCTGCGCCATCTGCTGAAGCGTTGGCAGTAACATTATCTAATGTAATTCCGTTCTGTGTAACTAAGCCGGTTCCGTTATCATTAGAATCAGTGAATATCTCATAGTGTGAAACAAAAGAATACGCATAATCGACTGTGCCTATTTCAGGTTCTGTCGTTGGCGCTTCTGTTACTGATTCAGACTCTTCCGTATTTGCTTCAGTAGTCTCGCTTTGTTGAGCTTCAGTAGTCTCGCTTTGTTGCGCTTCAGTTTGTTGACTAGTTATTTCGTCTGCAAGTGTGTTAGGGCCTTTTTGGATACCAGTATATGCTAGTGTAGTAAGAACCAAAACCATACTTGAAACAATTGCTGTCAACTTTTTATATTTTTTCATACCGTGCCTCCCTTATCTAATAATTATTATACTATACCCTTATCTATCATTCTATTATCTAAATAGTGATTGCTGGGGGTCATACTTACTTGTACTTATCGAACCATTGTTTAGCAAACTCCAAAAATCCCTGTTCTGTCTTGGAAAGTTTCTTGTCCTTTTGCCAAGCTATAACTGATGTAGTTGTGATAGCCTTTTTGAGTTTCACTACTTGTATGTTTTCTTCAGGATGTATGTAGTACATTCTTCTTGGAAAAAGGGTAATCCCTTCATTTTTGGCAACAAGATACAATATAACATCCTCATCGTTAGTTTCGTATATAACATTAGGGTCAAAACCACCTTCTTCCCTACAAAATGAATTGGTTAGAATTCTAGCCCACATGGAAGAATACAGGCAGATGAATTCCTCGTCTTTTAGCTGGTCTACTGAAATCTCTTCGTATTGTGCCAAAGGACGATCCTTAGAAACTAAAAGCACGAACTCATCAGTAAGCAGTTCCTCATAGTTGTAGCCATCCATGTCATCTAGTAGCGGCATGAAAGTGAAGTCAAAGGCGTGACCCGAGGAGTGCTGCACATCTAGATAGGAAAGATGTGATAGATGGTGCTTAGGATGAGAACGCATATAATCAGCAGATAGAAGGGCGATAAAAAAGCCCGCATCTTGAACATAAATAGAAATATTTTGCTGACTGGCATAACTAAAATGCTGCTCGCATTCCTGAAGATTATCTAATATCTGACATACCTTCTCGTATAAAAAGCGACCGTTGTCATTGAGAAAAATGCTTTTTCCAACGCGGTCAAAAAGATTAGTTTCGTATTGCAATTCTAGTGCCTTTACAGCTTTGCTTATAGACGACTGAGGAACAAAGTTGGCCTGGGCCGCCTTGGAGAAGTTCTCATAAAAAGCTGCATCTTTGAAATATTTGAGATAAGTTATATCCATTTTTCCCTCCGAATTGTTGCCTAGGGCAACCATTATCAATCAATATAACATAAATTTAACTAAAAAAAATGACAATGTCAAGAAAACGGCCACTGAGAAAAGCCCATAAAAAAAGGGGTTAGAGAGTTATATTCTTTTTTTGCATAAATCCTTAACTAATCCGGAATAACCACACCTATTGAAATGATTGTATAATGGCGTTGATTAAACAAACGGATTTATTTTTCAACCAAAAAGGAGACGAAAATGAAAAAAAGAATTATCTCAATTATTTGTTCTATTGCAATGTTGGTGACAACACTAGCTTGGACCCCGGCGGTAAAAACACAAGCCAAAGTGTTAGATGATGTTGCAGGAATAAGCAGACAGGCAGCAGCAGAAGGTTGCGTGCTGTTAAAAAACGACAATAACACATTGCCATACGACGGCGGTACCAAAGTATCTGTTTTTGGTCGTATGCAACTTCACTATTACAAGACAGGTACAGGCTCAGGCGGCTTTGTTAATGTGCCATATGAAGTTAATATATTAGACGGCCTGAGAAAAAATGGTTCGGTCAAAGTTAATGAGGAACTAGCTTCTATTTATGCTGAATGGGATGATGCGAATCCTTTTGTAGCTGGTGGAGGTTGGGCTTCAGAACCACACTACCAGAAAGAAATGCCCCTTAAGGACGATGTTGTGGCGACTGCTGCCTCCCACTCAGACGCCGCACTGGTAGTGATTGGCCGTACAGCCGGCGAGGATCAGGACAACAAGTCAACAGACAGTTATGTTTTGACAGAGGCCGAAGAAGATATGCTAAGCAAAGTTTCAGCTCAGTTCAACAAGGTCACAGTTGTACTTAATGTCAGCAACATAATCGATATGAAATGGGTAGACAAGTATTCAATAGATGCAGTGCTATATGTTTGGCAAGGCGGAATGATCGGTGGCGACGTTGCTGCAGATATTATTACAGGTGATGTTAATCCAAGCGGACACTTGCCAGATACTATTGCATATGACTACAAGGATTATCCATCTGCAGATAATTACGGCGGAACTACACTTAGATATCAGGAAGATATTTATGTTGGATATAGATATTTTGAGACATTTGCCAAGGATAAGGTAATGTATCCTTTTGGCTACGGTCTTTCTTATACAACGTTTGATATAGATACAATTTCTACAACAAACAACGACAAAAAAATTACTGTAAAAACTAAGGTCAAAAACACTGGCCATAGAGCCGGCAAGCAAGTTGTGCAGGTGTACTATGGTGCACCACAAGGTAAGCTAGGTCAGCCGGCTAGAGAGCTTGCGGCTTTTGCCAAGACTAAGTTGCTTGAAGCAGGCGAATCACAAGAAATTACACTTAGCTTCAATATAGATGACATGGCTTCTTATGATGATAGCGGAGTTACAGGACATGACTCAGCTTACGTTCTAGAAGCTGGCAATTATAAGGTTTATGTAGGCGACAATGTAAGATCTGCATCGCATGAATACACATACAATCAGCAGAGCTTAAAAGTTGTTGAACAGTTATCAGAACAGATGGCTCCATCTATGGACTTCGAGAGAATGAAGCCTGTAGAAAACGGAGATGAGTTCAAGCTTACATATGAAAAAGTTCCTAAGAGAACAACAGATGTAATGCAAAAAATCAACGACTCTATGCCTAAGGAAATCAAGCAGACAGAATACAAAGGCTACAAGTTGACAGATGTTGAAAAAGGAACTGTTACTATGGATCAGTTTATTGCTCAGCTAACAGACAATGAATTGATGGCTATAGTAAAGGGTGATGGAATGTCACCAGGCGGAGTTACCGGTGGTGTGGCAGGTGCTTTTGGTGGAGTTAGAGCTGAGGATGGTTCTGACCTTGTTGAAAAATATAACATTGCAAGAGCATGCTGTGCGGACGGTCCATCCGGAATTAGAAGTAGCGACAAGGCATCATCAATGCCTAACGGAACATGTATAGCATCAACATGGAATCTTGATCTAATAGAAAAATTATTCAAGATTGAAGGTGAGGAGTTAGTTCTCAACGAAATCGATGCACTTCTAGGACCTGGTATCAATATCCACAGAAATCCTCTTAACGGACGTAACTTTGAGTACTTTGCAGAGGACCCATTGCTATCAGGTATGATGGCGGCTGCAGAGACAACAGGAATGCAGAGTGCAGGTGCAACAGTTACACTTAAGCACATGGCATGCAACAACCAGGAGGAAGCAAGAACTGGATATGATGCTAACGTATCAGAGAGAGCACTTAGAGAAATATATCTCAAAACATATGAGATTGCAGTTAAGTCATCAGAGCCTAGAGCTATCATGACATCATACAACAAGGTTAATGGCTTCTATTCTGCGAGCAACTACGAAATGAACACTGAAATCTTGCGTAAGGAATGGGGATACACAGGTATCGTCATGACAGACTGGTGGGCCAACAAAAACAAAAACCTAGGAAACCTATCAGCAGGAACTTCAGTTAACTATACAGCTTCAATGGTTAAGGCCCAAAACGACTTAGACATGGTTTCAGTATCTGGAACTGATCTCAAAGATAGTCTTCAGTCAGGCTACTTGAAGAGAAGCGAATTACAAAGATGTGCAATCAATGTTTGTAACTATGTTATGAAGTCACAGGCATTTGCCAGACTTAAGGGCGTGGAATTCGTTCCATACAAGTCTACTATTACAGATTGGTTCGACACATCAATATCAGAAATGGGAGACCCTAAACTATCAGGCATAAGTGTTGGCGGACGTGCTATCAAAGTGTTCAAGCCATACACAATGGAGTATAAGGTTTATAATCCACTAGAATCTGACAATTTGCCAGAGGTTAAAGCTACAGCTCAGGACAAGGAGACTGTAACAATCAAGCAGGCTACACTAGACAACCCTGTTGCCAAGATTTACGTCAAGGAAGATGGTGAGCAGGCAATATACAGAGTTATTTTTACTAATGAAGGTAATATCACACCTGTTTTTGACAATCCGCGATATGCAGTGCTAACAGGTATCAAGATTAACGACAAGTCATTACCTGAGTTCGACAGCAGTGTTTTTAGCTACGCTATTGCACTAGATGATCCGTCAGTTGAGCCTACAATCACTCCGGTAGCAAACGACGATGTTAATGTTAAGGTTACTTACGACAAAAAAACTAAGCAGGCTCGCATTACATGTCAGACTACAGACCAGGCCAACTACTATTCACTTAATTTTGGAGGATATCCTAAGAGCGATGAGTTCGACGGAATGGAATTAAGCAAGAACTGGACTATCGAAAACGAGAATGACAAAAACTGGTTGATAGGCGGAGGAATTCTTTCAATCAAAACAGAACGAGGAAGTTTGTACGAAGGCTACAACAATGCCAACAATGTTTTTGCCCAGCAGGCATATGGAAACTGGGAAGCAGTCGCGAAGGTTAATGTCGATACAACAGGCTGGAGCAGATATCAGAATGTAGGTGTTGCGGTTAAGCAGGATGACAACAACTACATTGCGCTCAAACTTGAGCACAGTGGAACAGACTTGAAGCTTCAGTGGGCGCAGGAAAAGAAGGGTACTGCAGAAACTGTTAACGAAAAAGATCTCCCTAAAGATTTCAAAGGAGAACTTTATTTTAAGATTTGCAAAAAAGGTAACTTGTACACAGGTTCATTCAGTATAGACGGCAAGGAATACACTAAGATGGATAGATATCTGTCAGCAGCTTACTCTAATCCACAGTATTCACTTATCGTAATTAACACAGAGGGAGTTGGTACATCTACAACTCAAAGATACGACTACGTTCACTTTGACACTAATATTGAGATTGCACCACCGGTGAAGATTGATGGTACAACAAAGCTCAAAGTGGCAGAGCTAGAGCCAATCGATATGTCTAGCATTATCAGATCGGAAGATTGCTCAGATGTTGGCGAAGGCAAAAACTTTGGTTACTGCGATGGCGGCGAATTCGTTTCATACAATATCGATGTTATCAAGGACGGCGCGTATGACTTGATGGCCAGAGTTGCATCGAACGAATCTAACACGGCTCAGATGCAGTTGATCATTTATCTGGATGACCAAGTGCTGGGAAGTTATTACATTAGCGGCACAGGCGGTTACCAGGAATGGGTTACAACGGACGCTAAGGAAGTTAATCTACCTAAGGGCGAGCACAAGATAAAAATATATTTTGCTACATCGGGAATGAATCTCAACTGGATTAAGTTCAAGTCACGAACAGAAAATGACGATCCGGATGATACTGCAACAATTTTTAACAGTAGAACATCAGACCCTGTTACATTCGATGAGCAAAAAGAAATAAACGGAGTTACATATGATAACTGCGTAAGAGATGAAAAGGTTAAGGCCTTTGCTTCATCACAGGAAAACAATAATAGTGCAGTAGAATATGCTATCGACAATTATGCCAAGTCACGATGGGCATCAGAAATGGACAAGGATCCACAATATGTGATCGTAGAACTCAACGGCGTATTCGAGATTCACGAGATTGATATTAACTGGGAAGGTGCCAGCGCTAAGAGCTACCAAGTGCTTGTTTCGGAAGACGGAAGCAATTGGGAGGAGGCATACTTCGTAGAGAAGGCCAGCAAAAACAACAGAGTAGATGAGATTCAGTTCAGAGCACCGGTTAGAGGTCGATACGTTAAGATTCTTGGATTATCAAGAACTACTACATACGGATATTCAATTTATGAAATCGGTATATATGGACAGGAGACAGAAAGCGATGTTGTTCCTCACTTAGTTATTGAGACAACAACTAAGGCCCGAGCTACAACAAAGCCTACAATTAAGCCTACAACTAAGCCAACTACAGAAGCGACAACAAGCAAGAAGGAGTCAGAAGTTACTAAGTCTGTTGCAAACAACGATGTAACTAACAAGACAATTTCTGCAAGTAGCTCTGCTCCTAAGGCTAAGGTAAAGAAGGCGAGCAAGAAGCTACGTTCCAACACAATCAAAATTAGCCTGAAAAAAATCAAAAAGATATCTAGATATCAGATTCAGATTTCTAAGAAGGCTAAGTTCAAAAAGAAAAATATTATTATTAAAAAGACAGTAAAGAAAGCTACATCAAAAATCAAATCTAAGAAACTTAAAGGTAAGAAGAAACTTTGGGTTAGAGCAAGAGCAATTAAAAACTCCGGCAACAATCCAAGTTACGGAAAGTGGTCTAACAAGAAGAAAGTAAAAATTGTTAAATAATGAGGAGATATGATGAAGGTACAAAAAATAATTAAGAGAATAACTGCCCTAGCAATAGCGTTTTTGCTCACTGTTACGATAGTTCCAGTTAACACAATGGCTCTTGATCTCAATGATCAGCCACTTGGAGAAAATGTCGCACTAGGCAAAAAAGCATATGTTGTGGGAAGAAATACCGACGCATCTGCAATAGTAGACGGCAACACATCAAAAGGATTTCAGCCTGATGCTGCAAGTCCGGACCCGGAAGATTCAATGTATGACCCACAGCAGTGGATTGTAGACTTAGAGGATTCGTTCACAATCGATAGAATTAACCTATACTGGGAAAACGCATGTGCCAAGGTTTTTGACATTTACGTTTCAGTAGATGGAGATGAGTGGAATCGAATTGTCACAGAAGAAAATGGCAATCCGGGCCAGCACACTTATGTTTTTGACAGAACTGATGCCAGATATATCAAGCTTGATATGCAGTATCGTTCTATGACATGGGGTTACAATCTGTATGAGATAGAGGCGTTTACTGTAGGTACAGTGGACAAGGAGGGAGAGAGTACTAACATCACTCCTGATGCCACTGCCGAGGCAAGCTGCTATGAGGATGTCAACTCACCTGATAGAGCTATCGATGGCAATATGGGAACACGTTGGCAGGCACCGGAAAATGATCCTGATACTGGCAAGCCTAGATCAGACAAGGACAAAAACAATGATTATATAACTCTCAAATGGGATGAAGCTGTTAACTTTAATGCTGTTAAGATAGCGTGGGATTACGGTCATGCCAGAGAGTATGATATACAAGTATCCGATGACGGTGAAGAGTTTACAACTGTTGCATCAGTCAAGGATGGCGGTGCTAACGACCGCAGATTTATTAGATTCGCACCACAGCATGCTCAGTATTTGCGCGTGCAATGTGTCAAGGTAGGTGCGTACAGATGCGAGATATTTGAGATAGAAGTTTTGGACGAATCTCAGATTGCAGTAGAAGATATTGTTACTAATCAGTCAGTTTTGTATCTCAATGAGACTGACAAAAAAACCAAACAGATAAATGTTAAGGTAAGCCCTAAAAACGCAGGGGACCAAACTATCAACTGGACATCTTCTGACGAGGGTGTTGCAAAGGTTGATGAGAATGGATTAGTAAGTGCAGTTGCCCAGGGTGAGGCGGTAATTACAGGTACTTCTAATAGTACACCGGATGTATACAAAACCTTCCGCGTATATGTATCCCGAAATATCCCTAAAACACAAGTCGTTGCTACCAAAATCCCTGGAACAATGTACGCAAGTGTTGAGTGGAGTCAGGTTGATAAAGCAACTGGCTACCAGCTTTACAGAGTTGCCGGAGAAAAAGAGACACTTATTTTTGAAGGCATAGAAACATCATTTACTGATACTGACTTGGGCGCAGATGGCGCATCATACTATGTTGTCGCAGTTGCTGACAAGGATGACAAGTTAGTTTCAGATAGCAAGAGTGACAAGACAGAACATATTTCACCGACAGAAGTATCACTAGATACAACAGAAGTCGATGTAGAAGTAGGTGACACAGCAAGAATTACAGCTGATGTAACACCTGCAGAGGTAGAGGATAGAACTGTTTCATGGACTTCTGAAAATCCAGGTGTGGCTATTGTCAACAAGGACGGTGTTGTGCGAGGTGTATCAGAAGGACAGACAGTCGTTATAGCTACAAGTAATTACGGCAAGGCTGTTGCTATGTGCATCGTTAATGTTACTGCTGGAGATATTGTTCAGCCACTAGGTGAAAACATTGCTTTGAACAAGCCGGTTCATGTTCCTGAAAACTCATATGACGCAAGAAAAATTGTAGACGGTGATATGGATTCAAGTTTTCAGGCCAAGGCTATGAGCCCGGATGAGAGCAATCCTAAGTATGATCCTCAAGATTGGATTATTGATTTGGAATCAATTTATGTTTTTGACACTATTAAGATTGCATGGGAAAACGCATGTGCATCTGATTATGATATATATGTTTCTAACACTAATGATGAAGATTCAGAGTGGGTGTTAGTTGCATCTGAGAAAAAAGGTTCGGCAGGCAAAAAGATTTTTGACCTAGCTCCAGTTAAGGCTAGATATGTCAAGCTACAGCTCAAGCATAGAGCACTTGAATACGGATATAGAATATTCGAGGTTGAGATTATAACAACAGGTTCAGTGCCTGATGTTGAGGTTGAAAATATTGCAACAAAAGCTCATGCTACTGCTAGTGCATTTGCCAACGAAAACACAAAACCATCCAAAGCAATTGACGGCGATGAGGGTTCTGAATGGCAGGCTCCTAATGTTGGTAGAACAGAAGCTGAGATGGCATCGGAGAACATTACATTAGAGTGGGATAGCAAGCAGCAGTTTGACACATTCAAGCTAGTATGGGACAACGGATTCCCTTCAGAATATATTCTTCAGACTTCTGATAACGGAGAGGACTGGACAGATATTTACACAGTTACTAACGGAAGACCAGGCGAAAGTGCCAAGATACATTTGGCTCAGCCTGTGGAGTCTAAGTACTTGCGAGTGCAAGGTGTTACAATCGGCGCTTACAGATACGAGCTCAAGGAAATATATGTCTACAACGAGTCAACTATTCCTGTTAGTGATATGAAGTTTAACAGAAAAGAAATGCGACTAAACTTGGATAATCCGGCTCAAGCTTCAGACAGCATTCAGGCCAAGATTAATCCGGGTAATGCAGGTGATCCAACACTTATATGGACATCAGATGATACAGGAGTATGCATCGTCAACCAGGATGGCGTTGTGGCAGGTGTAGATGCAGGTGTAACAGTAGTTAGAGCTGTATCAAGAAACAACCCTGACGTATCAAGAACATGTAAGGTTTATGTAACTAAGTCAATTGACCAAACTGTTGTGTCAGCTCAGCGTGTGGACAAGACAGACCAGATCAAAGTTGACTGGAATACAGTTGAACACGCAGTTGGATATGAGCTATACAGAGTTGTAGGAAACAACGAGACAATGGTTTATTCCGGAACAGATACAAGCTTCGTTGATAAGGAGTTAGCTCCTGGCTATTACGATTATTATGTCAAAGCCATCGCAGACAAGACAAGCGGAGTACTTAACGATAGTGTTAGCGAAAAAGTTACAAAAGTTGCTGTTCCAATTGATGTTACAGGAGTTGCAATTGTTCCTAACGACATAGAAATATTCGTGGGAGATAGCGAGTACGTTACAGTTTCAATTGAGCCGGCAGATGCTTGGAACAAAGATTATACATGGTCTATCGAAGGCGATGAGGGTGTTATAACAATCAATGATGTTGGCAAGATAACAGCCCACAAGGAAGGCAGCGCAACACTCAAAGCTACAACAGCAGATGGTGAATATGTTGCAACATGCAAGGTCAAAGCCATTCCGGTAGAAGCCAAGGGAATAGCATTCGAAAAGACTGAGGAAACAATTAAGATTGGTGACAGTTGTACTTTGTTTGCAGAGATATTCCCAAGCAACACTACATACAAAGATCTTACATGGTCAAGTTCAGACGAGACAGTAGCAACTGTTGAGAATGGTGTTGTAACAGGAATTAGTGCAGGTACTGCAACCATTACAGCAACATGTACATACACACCTACTGTGACAGCAGAATTTACAATCACTGTAGAAAAAGAGCCAGAACCTACAACAGTTGCCCAGACAACAAACAAGCCTACAGCCCAAAAAACTGTAGTGACACCACCGGGCAAGGTTTACATAACAAAGGCTCCAAAGAAAAAACTTAGTGCCAAAAAACTAAAGATTAAGTTCAAGAAAGTTAAAAAGGCAGCAGGTTACTTAGTTAAGATTTCTACTAAGTCCAACTGCAAGAAGGCACTTGTTAAGAAATATGTCAAAAAGACAACGGCTACTATTAAGTCAGCCAAGTTAAAAAACAAAAAGAAATTGTTTGTTAAGGTTAGGGCTTACAAGCTAGACGCTGGCACAAAAGTGTTCGGCAAGTGGTCCAAGGCCAAAAAAGTTAAAATTAAAAAATAATGTTTTTGGCTACATAACCATTATGATTTTCCTACTAAAATATGTATATTCCTAAATGGAATAATAGACTGACTAATCCAGAATAACACAGTTTGTTGCATTAGTTGTATAATGTAATTAACAAAAGCGGTTATACGGTTAAGGAGGTAAACATGAAAATAAGAAAGAGGGTTTTATCAATTATGTGTTTGCTAGCAATCACACTAGCTTCTTTGAATATAAGTCCTTCTGTAGCACGTGCCAAAGTGTTAGAGGATGTAGCCGGTCTATCAAGACAGGTGGCAGCAGAAGGTTGCGTATTGCTAAAAAATGATAATAATACATTGCCATACGATGATGGAATGAAAGTATCTGTTTTTGGCCGTATGCAATCTCACTACTACAAAACTGGTACAGGATCAGGTGGATATGTTAATGCACCTTTTACCGTTACTATACTAGATGGTCTACGAAAGAACGGATCAATCAAAGTTAATGAAGATCTTGTGGCAGTTTATGACAAGTGGATTGAAAACAATCCAATAGTCGAAGGCGGTGGCTGGGCCATGGACCCACACTTCCAAAAAGAAATGCCATTGACTGACAAGATTGTTACAGCAGCAGCTGAGCAGTCAGACGCAGCACTTATCGTTATCGGTCGTACTGCCGGCGAGGAGCAGGACAACAGTACAACAAACGGTTTTGCTTTGACAGTCGATGAAAAAAATATGCTTAGCAAAGTTTCTGCCAAGTTCGACAAGGTTACAGTTGTACTTAATATAAGTAACGTTATGGATATGAAGTGGATTAATGATTATTCTATCGATGCCGTTCTTTGTGTTTGGCAAGGCGGTATGGTCGGCGGTGACGCAGCAGCAGATGTAATTACTGGTGATGTGAATCCAAGTGGCCATCTTCCAGATACAATTGCATACAAGTACTCTGATTATCCATCAGCCAGTAACTATGGCGGAACAACTATCAAGTACCAGGAAGATGTATATGTAGGATATAGATATTTTGAGACTTTCGCCAAGGACAAGGTAATGTTCCCGTTTGGTTACGGTTTATCATATACTACATTCGATATAACAACAGAGTCAGTTAAGGCTCAGGACAACAAAATCAATCTTCAAGTTAAGGTAAAAAATACAGGCGATAGAGCAGGCAAAGAGGTAGTCCAAGTTTATTACAGCGCACCTCAGGGCAAGCTAGGTAAGCCGGCTAGAGAGTTGGTGGCTTTCGCCAAAACCAAATTGCTCGAGCCTGACGAAACGCAAGACATTACATTGAGTTATAACATTGAGGACATGGCTTCATACGATGACAGCGGAGTTACAGGTCACGACTCAGCATATGTAATGGAAAAAGGAGATTACAATGTTTACGTAGGTAACAATGTAAGATCTGCAAGTATGGAATACACATACAGCTTAGATGAACTCAAAGTTACTAAGCAGCTCAAGGAGCAGATGGCTCCAACAGCTGATTTTGACAGAATGAAACCTGTTGATAACGACGGGGAATTACAATTAGATTATGAAAAGGTTCCTGTCAGACAGACTAACGTTATGACAAAAATCAACGCTAGCATGCCAGCAGAAATCAAGCCAACTGGAAACAAGGGCTACAAGTTATCTGATGTTGCCAAAAACAAAGTCACAATGAATCAGTTTATTGCACAGTTATCAGACAACGAACTTATGGCTATTGTAAAAGGTGAGGGAATGTCTCCTTCAGGCGTAACAGGTGGCGTGGCTGGTGCGTTTGCCGGCGTTAAAGCTGAGGACGGCGCGGATCTAATAAGCAAGTACGGTATTGCAGGAGCATGCTGTGCTGATGGTCCATCCGGAATCAGATGCAGCGGAGAAGCATCATCAATGCCTAACGGCACATGTATAGCTTCAACATGGAACCTAACTCTTATAGAGAGACTATTCCAGTCAGAGGGCAAGGAATTAGTATTTAACCAGATCGATGCTTTGCTTGGACCTGGAATGAATATTCACAGAAATCCACTTAACGGACGTAACTTTGAATACTTTTCTGAGGATCCACTTTTGACAGGAATGATGGCGTCTTCCGAAACTGCAGGAATGCAGAGTGCAGGCGCAACTGTTACACTTAAGCATTTTGCTTGTAACAACCAGGAGCAATCAAGAACACTATATGATTCGATTGTTTCTGAGAGAGCTTTGAGAGAAATTTACCTCAAGCCATTCGAGATAGCAGTTAAGACTTCAGAGCCAAGAGCTATTATGACTTCTTATAACAAAATCAATTCTTACCACTCAGCAAGTAACTACGAAATGAACACTGAGATTCTACGTAAGGAATGGGGTTACACAGGAATCGTAATGACAGACTGGTGGTCCAACAAAAACAAAAACTTAGGATCAACAACTTCTGGAGCATCAACCAAAAACACAGCATCTATGGTTAAGGCACAGAACGACTTGGATATGGTATCTATAACTGGAACTGATTTGGCTTCAAGCCTATCTTCCGGATATCTCAAGAGAAGCGAACTACAAAGATGTGCTATTAATATTTGCAACTATATAATGAAGTCACAGGCATTTGCCAGACTTCAAAAAATCAGTTTTGTTCCTTATAAGTCTAAGATTACTCACTGGTTCGATGTACAAAAATCAGAGGTAGGTAATCCACAGCTAGCCGGAATTAAAGTCGGCGGCAGAGCAGTTAGTGCATTTAAGTCTAACACACTAGAATACAAGGTTTACAACTCTCTAGAAGACGACAATCTTCCTGAGGTTGAAGCCACAGCTAAGGACAATGAGGACATAACAATCAAGCAGGCAACAAAGGCAAGTCCTGTTGCGAAGATTTATGCTAACGAGGGTGGCGAGCAGCTTATATATAGAGTTATTTTCTCTAATGAAGGTAACATCCAACCTGTTTTTGACAATCCTCAGTACGCAACATTGTCAGCAATCAAGATTAACGGCAAAAACATGGCTGAGTTCGTAAGCAATACTTTTGATTACGCGGTAGCAGTTGATAATCTTTCTACTGATCCGGTAATTCAGTGCACAGCAGCAAGCTATGTTCATGTTGATACAAACTATGACAAGAGTAGCAAAAAAGCTATAATCACTTGTACAACTCCTGATCAGGCCAACTACTATGTGCTTCACTTTGGTGAGTATCCTAAGGGAGACGAGTTCAACGGTAATAAGCCGGCAAGCTTCTGGACCATCGAAAACGAAAACACACCTAACTGGTCTATAGGCAATGGCAACTTGTCAATCAAGGCTGAGCGAGGAACAATGAAAGAGGGCAGCAACTATGCCAGAAATGTTTTTGAACAGTCTGCCTTCGGTAACTGGGAAGGCGTTACAAAACTTAGAGTAGATACATCTAAGTGGGACAACAACCAGAATGCCGGTGTTGCAGTTATGGAGGACGATAACAACTATATCGGACTTAGACTAGAAAAAAACGGCAACACATTGAGAATCAGATGGGTCCAGGAACGCAAAGGTGTTTACAGTGAGATGAGCTGGGTTGCAATCCCAGATAATTTTAAAAACGATATTTACTTTAAGATATGCAAGAAGGGCAATATTTATATAGGATACTACAGTGTCAATGGTTCTACATACACTAAGATGGACAGATACGTATCTGCCAAGTATCAGAATCCTAAGTTCGCCCTAGTAGTTTCTAACACAGATGCTGTTTCTACTGCATCGACACAGAACTACGACTACGTTAGATTCAAGACAGACATTCCATTGGCTAACCCGGTTAGCATCAACGGAACAACTAAGCTTAAGGTTGCAGAGCTTGAGCCGGTTGATATTTCTAACGTAATTAGACCTGAGGGCTGCGCAGATTCTGACGGCGGCAAAAACTTTGGATACTGCGATGCAGGTGAGTATGCGGTATACAATATCAATGTTGTAAACGATAGAACTTACGACTTGTTAGCACGAGTTGCATCGAAGGAATCTAACACTGCACAGATGGAAATGGTAATCTACATCGACGATGAGATTCTAACTAACTACATTATTAACGGTACAGGTGGATATCAGTCATGGATTACTACACCAGCCAAAAAGGTTCATTTGACTAAGGGTGTTCACAAACTCAAAATATACTTTGTCACATCGGGAATCAATCTTAACTGGATCAAGTTCTCCACTGGCGAAGAAAACAAGAAGGTAGTACCTAAGGTAGCCAAAACAAAAGTTAAAACAGCTACTAAGAAATTATCTTCCAAAAAAATTAAAATTAAACTTAAAAAGGTTAAAGGTGTCAAAAAATATCTAATTCAGATTTCTAAGTCTAAGAAATTCAAGAAGAAAGATATTTTGGTTAAGAAAACAGTTAAAAAAGTATCATTTACTTTGAAATCTAAAAAACTCAAGAAGAAAAAGAAACTTTGGGTTAGAGCCAAAGCTTGCAAGGTAGTTAACAAGAAGTCATACTACAGCAAGTGGTCAGCTAAGAAGAAAGTAAAGATTAAGAAGTAAAAGTACTTTATAATAATCGACAATCCTTTCAATTATTGTTTCATAACTTAACCGTACGAAAGGGGTGGCTATAATAACAAATTATAGCTGCTTCTTTTGTTATATACGCACAAAAAAATCAAATATATCGCCCCGAACATATTATTTTTGCTACTACTAATTGTGAGGCTGGCTTGTTATAATTAAGTAGATGATTAGATCGTGAAAAATTAAAGTTAAAAAAAAGGAGTTTGCTATGAGAAAATTTACGGTTTTGTTGATTAGTATGATGGCAGTGGCTATGCTAGTGGCTTGCGGTTCTGAGGAGGTCAAGCAGTCCAAGGCCAAAAAGCATTCTAGCGGTATTGTAAAAAACGAGATCAAGTACGAGATGAAAGGTGAGGCTGTTAAGGATTCTTCTGTTTTTGGAGATAACACATATGTTTTTACACCTAAAGATTCACCTAAGTCTATTAGCAAAAAAGTAGCTAGTATATATAAGAAGCAAGAGACCAATCAGTTCGGCAAAGAGCGCTATACACTGATGTTTATGCCGGGCAAGTATGATGATTCTCTTGATGTGAGAGTTGGTTATTACACTCAGGTGCTTGGACTGGGTATTAGTCCGACAGAGACTAACATTCATAAGCTTTGGGTTGACGCTAACTGGATGATGCACAATGCGACTTGTAATTTTTGGCGAAGCGCCGAGAACTTCAGCATGGATGCATATTGCATGTGGGCCAACTCACAGGCGGTTTCAATGCGCAAGATCAACTCGTCTAACGGAGCAGTTCTAAGCGATGGCGAGGGCTGGTCATCAGGCGGCTTTATAGCTGACTCGATGTTTGATGGAACAGTTTCATCGGGCTCTCAGCAGCAGTACCTTTTCAGAAACGATGATTGGAACTACTTCGAGAACGGTGTTTGGAACATGGTTTTCGTTGGCGTGAACTCCAACACAATTCCTATGGGACAGTGGCCATACCAGCCATATACTAAGGTACCAAGAACAGAATACATTCAGGAAAAACCATATCTTTGCTACGATGAGAAAAATGGTTTTGGCGTTATGGTTCAGGAACCTGAAACTGATTCACAAGGTGTATCATGGCAAACAGGCGTTAAGGGAACTTTCTACGGACTAGGAAACTTCTATATAGCTGACCCTGACAAGGATACAGCAGACACAATTAACAAGGCCCTTGATAGTGGCAAAAACATTATTTTGACACCTGGTGTGTACAAGCTGGACAAGTCAATCGAGGTCAAAAATCCTGATACAATTATTTACGGAATGGGACTTGCTACATTAGAAGTGAATAAGGACTGCGTTGGTATCAAAATTGCCGATGTCGACGGAGTAAAAGTATGCGGCATTCTACTTGATGCCGGCGAAAAACAATCACCAACTTTGCTTCAAGTGGGCGATAAGAAAACAGATAAGAAACATGCCAAGAATCCTACCGTTCTAAGTGACGTTTACTTTAGAGTAGGCGGTGGTGACTTGGCAGGTAAGGTTAAGAGTTGTCTTACTGTTAATAGCAACAATGTGATCGGAGATAACCTTTGGGTTTGGAGAGCTGACCATTCAACAAATGTTGGCTGGGACATCAATACAGCACCTAACGGAGTTATTATTAACGGCGATGAGGTTACAATGTATGGATTGTTTGTAGAGCATTTCCAGGAATATCAAACTATATGGAACGGCAACAAAGGCAAGTGCTACTTCTACCAGAGCGAGATGCCATACGATGCTCCTGATCAGAAGTCATATATGAGCAGCAACGGCAAAAAAGGATGGGCTTCCTTCAAGGTGGCAGACAAGGTTACAGAGTTCGAGGGAACAGGTCTTGGAATTTACTGTTACAACCGCGATGCCGATGTCAAGATAGCATCAGCTATGGAGGCACCTAAAGCTCCGGGAGTTAAGGTTAATCACATCTGTACAGTTAAGCTTAATGGCCAGGGCGAGATATCTCACATCATAAACAATCTAGGCGAAGCTACAACACAAGGTGGCAATGCCTACAAGATAATGAAATTCAGCAACGGTCAGATTAAAGAATAAAACAAAAGGGTAATCCAAATTAATGGATTACCCTTTTAAAATGTTTTTTGTATATTGAATCCCAAGTAACTATAAATTGAATCCCAAGTACCTATTGGCGTTGCCAAAACAAATGTCTTGGACGATTGAACCTAATGCCTTATAGTCTTGTGGATATTCTCCTTGCTCAACCATCTCGCCTAAAAAGTTGCAAAGTATGCGACGGAAGTATTCGTGTCTTGTGTAGGAAAGAAAACTTCTAGAATCTGTTAGCATTCCAATAAAGTTACCTAGCACTCCCTGGCTGGCCAGAGATTTCATATGGTTGATAATTCCGTCCTTGTTGTCGTTGAACCACCAAGCTGCCCCGTGCTGAATCTTGCCCAATGCCTCACCTTCCTGGAAACATCCTATCAAAGTATCTATAGCTGTATTGTCCTCGCCATAGAGAGAATACAATATTGTTTTGGGCAGCGTGTCATCACTGCTCAATGCGTCCAAAAACTTAGCTAATGAGTCCAGCGGAGCAGGGTCGCATATGCAGTCAAAACCACCATCCACCCCAACAAGATCGAACATCTTGCTGTTGTTGTTACGCATAACGCCGTAGTGTAATTGCATAGTCCAGTTTCTGTCGTAATATTCCTTGGCCAAAAACATCATTATACTTGTTTTGTATTGAAGAATCTCAAGGTCAGTTAGACAATCACCTTGGATTTTTTTATTCAATATATCATTGATTGTTGCAGAATCTGCAGGCTGATACATAACAAATGCCAAACTGTGATCTGATATAACACATCCCATTGAAGCAAAGTGATTCATGCGAAGTTTTAAAGCTTTCTTGAGTGTGTCAATATCCGTAATATCCATCTGACATACATCAGCCAACTTGGTAAGATAATCTGAAAAACCATCACTATCAATGTTGAGAATCTTATCAGGACGCCACGTTGGGAGTACCTGGAAGCCCAAGTCCTCCTGTCTGATTGCGTCGTGATACTCCAGGCTGTCGATTGGGTCATCAGTAGTGCAAATAACTTTTACATTAGATTCGGTTATAAAATCTTGTGCTCCCATGGACTTGAGTTTGCTATTACACACATCCCAAACTTCCTGAGCAGTGTCGGGACATAGAACTCCATCGTAGCCAAAATATTTTCTAAGCTCCATATGCGCCCATTGATAAATAGGATTGCCGATAAGCTTAGGCATAATACCCGCCCATTTAAAAAACTTGTCCTTGTCATCTGCAGAGCCTGTAATATATTTTTCCTCCACACCGCACGCACGCATAAGACGCCACTTGTAGTGATCGCCACCTAGCCAAGCCTCGGTAATTGTTTCGAACTTTTTGTTCTGTGCAATTTCCTTAGGATCCAGATGGCAGTGGTAGTCAATAATAGGCATGTTTTGGGCATAGTCCCTATATAACTTCACGGCCACATCATTATTAAGTAAAAAATCATTATCCAAAAACTTTTTCATAATAGCACCAATTACTTAGTTGTTCCTCTCTCAATAAATTTGGCAGAAACGATAGTTTTGTTCGGTACCTTAGCACCGCCAAAACAATCCATAACATTGCTAACAGTGTTGTTACACACGAATTCTAACTGGTTGTCCATAGTGGATAATTCAGGGTCGCAACATATACTTACCTTGGAATTGTTGTAGCCGATGATAGCAAAGTCCTTAGGTATATTCATTTTTTTGGACTTGGCATATTTATGGGCTGACACAGCCAACTCGTCGTCACCTGCAATAACACAATCAAAGTCATACTCCTTGCTGTGGCTAATAAGTTTTTGCATGCCATCTTCAATCGATTCATCCATAAGAAGAGTAGAGTAAGAGTTAGTTTTAAATCCCTGCTCTTTGCAAGCCTTGAGGAATCCTTTTAACTTGTGGAAACCAGTGTACGAGCGAGAGCGGTATATGAACAATGGTTTTTTAAAACCATCCGCAAGCACCTTTGTTGTGGCGTTGTATACAGCCTCCTCGTCATCACATAGAGTGCAAAAAATATTGTCGCCATCTAGAAAACCATTGAGTGAAAACAATGGAACTTCTTTGGCTGCATCTAGCAAATATTGGTTCTCGTCGCCATCGCCTTCCTGAATAAAAGATGAACCAACCAAAACAACAGCGTCAACCTTTTTTGAGAGGATGAGCTTGAGATATTTTTGGCGGTTAGCAAGCTCTGGACCGGTACAACAAAGAATGCAGTCGTAGCCATTGTCCCTGAAACCGTGCTCTAAGTAAGAAATTGCCGAAGCAATAAAGTGGTCAGAGCAGTCCACACACAAAAGACCGATAGTGTGGATTGAATTGTTAGTGAGACC
The DNA here is from genome assembly GCA_902774125.1 of uncultured Lachnospiraceae bacterium. Taxonomy (GTDB): domain Bacteria; phylum Bacillota; class Clostridia; order Lachnospirales; family Lachnospiraceae; genus Eubacterium_G. The sequence continues at coordinate 7,393 of CACYHD010000001.1, read as the reverse complement.
TCTGGCAAAAACATTAGGTGTGTAACCAGTCTCTTCCATTATTTGAAGGACTCTTTTGCGGGTTTTGTCGCTAACCTTGTCAGAATTGTTGATAACTCTTGATACTGTAGCAATAGAAACACCGGCTTTTTGTGAAATATCATATATGTTCATTATTCATTACTCCGTTCTGCTAAAATATGTTCACATAACTGTAAACGCTTACACATCCTGATTATAGCGTATTTATAGGAATGTTACAATACGAGATGTTTAAAAAATGTAAGAAATTAATGTAAATTACATTTTTTTGTTGACATTTAAGGAAATGTGCGTTACATTTTATGTAAGCGCTTACAGAATAAAGCGAAGCGGAACAGTTGAGTAACGTTATCTTATTAAAATGGAGGTAACATTTATGAAAATGACATTTAGATGGTACGGCAAGGATGATCCTATTTCATTAGATTATATTAGGCAGATACCTGGAATGTACGGAGTGGTTACAGCGGTTTATGATGTGGCTCCCGGTAATGTATGGCCTATGGAGAGCATACAGAATCTAAAAAAAGATATAGAAGATCATGGTCTTACAATGGAAGTAATCGAGAGCGTTCCTGTCCACGAGGATATTAAATTGGGCAGAGGCCGTTGTCAGGAATATATAGATAATTACAAGGAGAACATCAGAAGACTTGCAGCTTGTGGAGTGAAATGTATTTGCTACAATTTTATGCCTGTTTTTGACTGGACTCGCTCCAGATTAGATCAGCCTCTTGAGGATGGCTCTAATGCTTTGGTTTACTACAAGGAAGATGTAGACCAGATGGATCCAACAAAGATGACTCTTCCAGGATGGGATGCTTCCTATAGTCCTGAGGAGATGGAGGCGCTTATAGCAAGTTACAAGGAACTTGGGGAAGAAGGGCTTTGGAAAAATCTAGAGCATTTTATTCGTGAGATTATGCCTGTAGCTAAGGAATGCGATGTTTATATGGGTATACATCCGGATGATCCACCATGGGAAATCTTCGGTATACCTAGAATTATAACGAATGAAGCTAACATTGATCGTTTCCTTGATTTGTATGACGATCCACATCATGGACTTACTCTTTGCAGCGGAAGTTTGGGATGTACTAGCGCAAATGATATACCTAAGCTTGTTGCCAAGTATAGTGCTATGAATAGAATTTGTTTTGCTCATGTGCGCAACGTAAAGATTTTGGGAGACGGCTCGTTTGAGGAGAGCGCTCACTTGTCCAAGTGTGGAAGTCTTGATATTTATGAAATAATGAAAGCGTATCACGAAAATGGTTTTGACGGCTATGTAAGACCTGATCACGGACGAATGATATGGGGCGAAAAAGGCAAGCCTGGCTATGGTCTATATGACAGAGCGCTAGGTGCTACATATATAAACGGGATTTGGGAAGCGCTGGACAAGGCCAGTGGAAAGGAATAAAGATGAAGTTACCACTTAATACTAATTTTGATAATAAGACGGTTGTAATAACAGGAGCAGGCGGCGTTCTATGTGGAATGTTCGCAGAGGCTATGTCGTTAGCAGGTGCCAAGGTTGCTATGCTAGACATCAATCAGGAAGCTGCTCAAAAAAAGGCGGAATTCATTACAAGCCAAGGAGGCGTGGCCAAGGCTTATTATTGCAACGTTCTAGAAAAAAAGAGCATAGAGCAGGCTCATAATATGATAATAGAAGATATGGGCTCATGCGACATTCTTATTAACGGCGCAGGAGGAAACAATCCTCGCGCAACTACAGATGCAGAGTACTTTAATACTGATGATGATGGAACAACATTTTTCGATCTTGAGCCTGAGGGAGTTGAGTTTGTTTTTAACCTTAATTACATGGGAAGCCTCCTTCCAACACAAGTTTTTGCTAAGGATATGATAGGCAAAAAAGGTTGTTGCATTATTAATATTTCTAGTATGAATGCATTTACACCGCTAACTAAGATTCCAGCATACAGCGGAGCCAAGGCGGCTATTTCTAATTACACACAGTGGTTGGCTGTTCATTTTTCTAAGGTTGGAATTAGATGTAATGCAATTGCACCTGGCTTTTTTGTAACGCAACAAAACGAAAAACTATTGTTCGATGAAAACGGTAATCCTACTCCTCGTACAGAGAAGATTATTAACGCTACACCAATGGAGCGTTTTGGCGAAGCAGAGGAGCTAATCGGAACTCTTTATTATTTATGTAATGAAGAAATGTCAGGATTTGTCAACGGCGTAGTCATTCCTGTGGATGGCGGATTCGCTGCATATTCAGGAGTATAAAGAGGAATAAAAATGAATGTTTATGAAGAAATAAAAAAATGTGGAATTATACCAGTTGTTGCTATGGATAAGTGTGCCGATATTGTCCCGTTAGCAAACGCACTGATTAAAGGTGGACTGCGCTGTATCGAAATAACCTTCCGCACAGATGCAGCGCAGGACGCTATCTCAATGCTTAGACAGAACATACCGGATATGATTATTGCAGCAGGAACTGTCCTTACTACTGAACAGGTAGATCAGGCCATAGAGGCCGGGGCTGATTTTATTGTAAGCCCGGGATCTAACACAGATGTAATTAAACATTGCCTGTCACGTAACATAGATATTATTCCTGGAGTAATGACTCCAAGTGAGATAGAGAGAAACTTACAATTAGGAATTGATGTAATGAAATTTTTCCCAGCAGAACAGGTGGGAGGAATTGATTTTTTGAAGGCCCTTCACGGGCCGTATAGAACGGTTCGATTTATGCCAACAGGCGGATTAAATGCCGCAAATGTTGGATCATACTTAGAACAGGATTATATTATTGCATGTGGTGGAAGTTGGATGGTGAAGCCATCAATGATTAACGATAATGAGTGGGACCAGATTGCACAATTGGCCCACGAAGCATCACAGATTGTTGCAGAACTTAGATAGGAGTCATCATGAAAAAAATTGTCACAATGGGCGAGATAATGATGAGATTATCTACCATTAATAATGAAAGATTCATACAGGCTGACAAGTACAATGCATGCTATGGAGGCAGCGAAGCCAATGTGGCTGTGTCTCTGGCTTGTTTTGGAATGGATGCCAAGTTTGTCACAAAACTCCCTGACAATCCTATCGGTCGTGCGGCTCAGTCGGCAGTTAGAAAGTACGGCGTAGATACTAGTGCCATTGCTTGGGGTGGCCAGCGAGTTGGAATTTATTATTTGGAACAAGGAGCAGCTCAGAGATCCTCTCAAGTTGTTTATGACAGAGCGGGTTCTTCTATGAGCCAAGCTAGTTTTGATGATTGGAATTGGGATGATGTTTTTCTTGATGCGGATTGGCTTCATATATCAGGAATAACACCAGCTATAAGTCAGCAGGCTGCTCAGGTAACTCTTGAGGCAGTTAAGGTTGCACACAACAAGGGTCTAACCGTAAGCTGTGATCTCAACTACCGGGCCAAACTATGGACTGTAGAACAAGCCAGAGCGGTTATGCCTGAGATAATGAAATATGTTGATGTATGTATAGGTGGTAGAGAAGATGCTATGAAGATGCTAGGCTTCAAACTTAGCAAACACAATGATGATGATACGCCTAACTTGGAAGCTTACAAGCAGATGTTTGAAGAAATGGTTGAACAATATGGATTCAAGTATGTTGCATGCAGTATGAGACGCAGTTTTACCGCATCTGACAATGAGTTGGGCGGTTTGATATACGATGGTCAAAAACTATATAAGTCACCTCGATATCGTATGAATCCTATGATAGATAGAGTGGGTGGGGGAGATGCTTTTGCAGCCGGAATTATTTATTCAATTCTAGAAGGCAAGACTACTCAAGATGTTGTTGATTTTGCAGTGGCAGCATCAGTGCTCAAGCACTCTATTCCAGGAGATTTTAACCTGTCCACCAAGGAAGAGGTAGAAGCATTAATGAATGGTAACTCTCTAGGGGTTGTCAAGGCCGATTCTACATCGTCAGTAATCAAAAAGGATAGCGAATTAAGAGGAGATTTGCTAGATGAGATTATGAATGCTGATTATAATTTTGCCCTGGGCAAAAACATATCAGTATCTAAGCAGACAACAACTGATGGAGGATTGGACTTGAATTCTATCACTTCTGAAGCTGCTTTTTCGCTAGTTAACAGCAAGGATACTATTGTAGAAATTAATCGTGGAAGTAAAGACAATTCATGGGTTGAGGTTGACTTGGGTAACTATTATGATAGTGAAGCAGTTGACCGCATAGCTGTTCAGTATAAGACAGCTGGAACTAGCCCAACAAAAGGCTACACAATTCAGTATTCGGTTAACGGAATTGATTATGTGGATGTTGCAACTGTAACAAAGGCTACAGGTAGTGCTAATTGCATCTTTTTGGATGAAATGGATCTTGATAATAATCAATATGTAAGTATGCCATATGTTAGATATGTACGAATACTTAACACAACAGACTTGAGTGCTTACGGAATGCAGGTTCAAGGATTTGCTGTTTTGACTAATGGTATAACTCATGTAGACGAGGTTAAAACAACAGAGATAGGAAACTGCGATGCACCAAAGTCTGTCACAGTTCAATCAAGTGATTATGGACAGTTAGAATTTAGTTTTGAAGGCGCACAAAACGCTGACATAACTTATATATATTATGCATTCATTGACGGAGCAATGTACGGAATGATAGCGCCTAACAATGAATATGTTATAACTGACTTAGATGAAGGAACTCACACAGTTAGCGTAATGTCATATTCTGAAGGATTAGTATCTGATAAAGTTAGCAAGGAGGTTAATGTAGCCTCAGTTCAAAATCTTCTACTCAATCGCAGAAATATTGCAACTAACAAAGACTACACTAGCTCATCATACCGTACAGGAACAGACTATGCGGAAAATGGAGCGACAGATGGAGATCTTAAAAAGTTTTTCGGAACAGCACAGGCAGAAACTACAGCAGAGATTGTAATTGATCTCGGAGCTGATTACGAACTAGAAGATATGGATAGAGTAGTGGCACTTTATGTTGCAGGAAGATATCCTAGAAACACTGTTGTATCATTTTCACAGGATAATGAGGAGTTCCAGCAAGTAGCTACAATCAATGGTTCTAGTGCATTACAAAGTGGCAAGGTTGATACATCCGAATGCACTATAGAAAAGGTGCGCTATGTTAAGTGGGCGTTTTCTAACGCAGTGGCAGGTGGATATGGATTCCAGGTTTATGAACTAGGTGTTATATCTAAGGTTATAGATGCAACACGCTTTGATTTGGATTTTGACTATCTTGCTTCTTACACGGGAAGTGAAATTGAACCTGAAATAGAAGTAAGTTTTATGGATCAGGTTCTTGAAGAAGATGTAGACTACACTGTTGAATATATTGATAATGTGGAAGTTGGCGAAGGTACTATTAAGATAACTGGTATCGGAGCATTTAAAGGAACTGTCGAAAAGAAATTTATTATTGCCCCAGAAAGTATGTCCAATCTGGATATAAGTCATAGTTTTGACAAAGACAATAATCTTGTAATTCAAGTTAAACATGGCGATTTAGAATTAGAAGAAGATGTGGATTACGAAAAAAGAATACAAGATAACAGAGATGGCTCTTACACAGTAACTTTGACAGGACTAGAACAGAATTATTATGGCAGTACAGAGTTTGATATAAGTGCTGACGAAATTCCAGTTAATGAGGCGGCTAATCTTTCAATAGTTAATGACGCACCTAATACGATTACAATTAGTTTTGAAAATGCTGATAAGCTTGGAGCTGATCAACAGACTTATGATATATATTGGGACGGTATTCCTGTATATGAAGATGTAATTGCTGGAACGTACAAAATTGAAAGAATGGACGTAGATACATACGAAATAAAAGTTGTGGCTCACTTGGGCGATCGAGTTTCTGATGGAATTACTGAGGAGTTAGAAGTTCATGGTATCAACTTGGATTCTGAGTCAACTGTTGTCGAACTAGAGGAGGCAAGTGCTACTCTCACAGATGAAGGTTGGGTCAAAGGTGTAAAAGTATTCTATGACGGCGAAGAATTATATGATGGCAGCGATTACATTGTTGAGTATGGAGATGAAATAGTTGACGGCAAGGTTACATACACTATAAAAGGAAATAATTTATATGAAGGAGAAGTGACTGTTAGTTTTGACCAGGATCCAGTTGAGATGGACCCTGAAAAAATGTTAGTTACAACATCTTTCAATGAGGACAAAGAACTGGAACTTACCGTAGCTTATGGTTCCATTATGCTAGAGGAAGATGAAGACTACGAGGTGATTAAGGATGAGGATTCTCTAGGCAACATTAAAGTTACAATAAAGGCTATTGGAGACAATTTCTCCGGAAGCATTACTAAGACTATTGATGCCAAGGACAATCCTAATGCACCAACTACTGCACCAGCTACTGAGGCCCCAACTAAGCAGGACGTTTCAACAACTGCTCCTTCTAATGTGGCCAAAGCTAAGGTTGCAAGAGTTAAAATTAAGTCTGCCCGCAACTCTAAGAAGAAATCAATTGTTTTGGCTTTCAAGAAGGCAAAAAATGCCAAGAAGTACAAGGTACAATATGCTACTAACAAGAAGTTTAAAAAGGCTAAAACAAAAACAATCAAAAAACTTAAGGTTGTATTGAAGAACCTCAAAAAAGGTAAGAAATACTTTATTAGAGTTAGAGGTATTAATGGAAAGGCCAAAGGAAAGTGGTCCAAGGTTAAAAAAGTAAAAGTTAAAAAATAAAAAAATAAAGAAGCAGCTATTGGTCTTGTGGCCATAGCTGCTTTTACTATGTGATTGATAGTTTTAGTCCAACTCGTAGCTTACGAAAGTGACATCATAATAGTATGTGATACTCGATTATGTTATACTTAAAAGAGCATATAATTTAAAAAAAAATTTAAGGAGAAAACTATGAAATTATTAAAAAGAGTTATTAGTCTTGTAGTTTGTATGGCTATGTGCTGCTCAATGCTTGTAGTACAGACTCATGCCAAGGCGCCTAAGAAGTACGTTAAGTCTATTAGCGTGCCAAAAAAGGGCATAATTACTTTGTACAACGGCCAGACTAATATTAAAGAAAGCTACAAGGTAACTGTAAAAGTTAAAGGCAAGGTATCTAAGAAGTTTACAGCAACTTCTAGCAAAAAATCTGTTGCAACAGTTAAGGTTAAAGGCAAAAAAATAGTTGTAACTGCTAAGAAACCTGGTTTTGCTAAGATTAAAGTTAAGACTAAGGCTAAGGGCAAAAACAAAAAGAAACTAACAAAGACGCTTAAAATGTATGTTTACCATGTTGAAGACGATACTAGGCCGGCACCGATTGTTCCAGCTAAGCTTATTCAAGAAGAGTTGAACTTGGGCTACAGTCCATATGC